>CAJXIK010000064.1 GCA_913054445.1 uncultured Bermanella sp. | reverse complement strand
AAAGCTACGGGTTAAGAAAACTTAAAATTAGTGCCAACTACCTTGAAAAACACCGCCTGACAGACACCGTTAAAAGTGGGTAACTGTCAGATTAAATCTGAGCTACTACAATAAAACTATCTTTTCCCTGTAAAGGTGAAGTAGTTCCAATCATCAAGATACCGCGCGGATATAGTTTTACTGCTGTAGGTGTATTTTTGTGAGGAAATAAGAAATAAGAAATAAGAAATAAAGGTAAATATAATGGAGATAATTAAATCAAACTTATTAAATGATGTGCAGTTAATTGCATTACTTGGAATAAAGGCGCGGCCTAGTACTATAGCTGCATCTAGGACTTCGGGGGTGCTGGGTGGGGAAGAAGCTCCGCCACATATAAAAATACTGGGTCAGCCCAGTTATAGAGCTAGTGATATTTATAAGTGGCTTGATAGACAAAAGTCAAAAGTTACTAACGCAGAACACATGGCTCTCTGCGCATAATCAGAATTCTATTTTGGCTAATATCGTAGCGGCGTGTCTAGGGTCATTGTTAAGGTAAGTCCGTACACAGATCTCTACAGTGTTCCCAAGCGTTGCTGCAACATCCGCGATAGTTCCATCCTTTCTAAGAATTTGGTGGGCTATGTTGTGCCTTAGTTGATAGGGGACAAAGGTAAGGCCTGTTGCCTTTCGCATTTTTGACCACCAGTTGGTCGCTATCCCCGCAGGTCCTTTAGGTTTGTTGGATTCACTGAAAACATAGTCGCCACCGCTTAACGACTTGACTCTATTTAATATCTCTACAGCCTTCGGGGTGATAGGAATAATAGAAGCTTGTCGGTTTTTATACTGTGTCTTTTGTAGGACTTTTCTGACATATGGAAAGCTGTGGTCCTGTGTGTTGACTTGTGCCCACTTTAGCTTGGCGGTGTCAGATGCCCTCATGCCTGTGTATGCCATAAATAACAGGGCGTAGGGTGACGTATTATTGGGGTGTGTTTCAGTTAATAGCTCTAAGGAGCTAATCACCTTTGCAAAGTCTTCTGAAGAGATTGCTGTCCTTGGGTCGCCTTCATATTCATCCTCTTGCAGTTTCCACTTGAGTCTCCCTGCTGTTACAAAAGTTTTCCAGTTGCTACCTGACAAAGGGTTGGGGCATTTGTTATCAAGCGCATAAGGGGTGGCAATCTCTTTGAAATACTCCATATTTTTCTTGTCCGAAGCTTCCTTCTTAACATTAGGGCCATACTCCCTCAATGAGCAGGCTACTTCCTCTATAGTGACTTGATCTAATGATTTGTGACCAAGGATAGCAAGCCAGCGTCTGTAGTAACGAATCCTAGTTGTCTTGCCGTCTTCATAAAGGCGGTCATGGTGAACGGTGTCAAACCATTGCTGTAGGCTTGGCAGTTTGTTAGCTTTTTTGGCTTTGCGTTCTTTCTCGGCTTGTTGTGCCTTTTTGCGGTCTTCAAGTACATCCACGCCAACCTTGCCTTGAGACTTGAATATGCCTGCTTGCTTGCGGGCATGAGCCAAGCTTATCTCTCCTACTTTGCCAATGGTCGGGGTGTGTTGCTTACCATTGGCGCGGTATTTGATTCTGTATGATGCTGGCGCTAGCTCACCTTTTGGTGAGTCGCGGTTGACGCGAACACTAAAGCCACCAATAGAATTACAGCCTAGACTTTCGAATTTCTTACGTTCGGCTGTGAGCCAATTGTTCAATAAGGCTTGTGTTATCTTCTCAGTTGCCATTCTTGTATAATCCCTCACCATAATACGTTTCGTAGCGCTGTATTTTATCAGCTCCTGTTTGAGTTACCATTGAGAGACCACGAATCGGCTGAATTATGGCTGTATTGGCACTGGGTTGATACTGGTACTAGGCTGACATGATACTGCTAGGCCCTCTAGTTTAAAGGGGTTTAGCGATAAATTGATATATTTAAGTTAAGGCAAAATCCATGGCAAATTATTCTACCAACGAATTTAAATCTGGTCTTAAGGTTATGTTGGAAGGGGACCCGTGTTCCATTCTTGAAAATGAATTGGTTAAGCCCGGCAAGGGTCAGGCGTTTAGCCGTGTAAAGCTGCGTAACCTTAAGACCGGTCGGGTTTGGGAGCGTACCTTTAAGTCGGGTGAAAAGCTGGAAGGTGCCGATGTCATGGATTATGACATGGAATACCTATACGCGGACGGTGAGTTTTTTCATTTTATGGCCACCGACGGTTCCTTTGAGCAGTATGCCGCCCCTGTCGAGGCGGTCGCCGACACCAAAAACTGGCTTAAAGAGCAGGAAGCATACGAGGTCACCCTGTTTAACGGTGCGCCGATTGCCGTCAGTGCGCCTAACTTCGTGGAGCTAGAAGTGGTGGAGACCGATCCCGGCCTTAAAGGGGATACCGCGCAGGGTGGCACTAAGCCAGCCTTCCTCACCACGGGTGCCATGGTGCGTGTGCCCCTGTTCATCAACATAGGTGAAGTGCTGCGTATCGACACCCGTACTGGTGAATATGTGTCGCGTGCCAAGGTCTAGTCACGGAACCTCATATGCTTTGGCAACCTTCGGCTGACATCAATACCCTCAGGGCGCGCGCCGATTTCAACGCCTATATTCGTGACTTTTTTAGGCTGCGTGATGTCTTAGAGGTGGAGACGCCCCTGCTGTCCCGCGCGGCGGTGAGTGATGCTAACCTGCTACCCTTGGCAGCCACTTGCCTGAGTAAGGCCTGTTATCTGCAAACCTCCCCCGAATACCCCATGAAGCGCCTGTTGGCGGCGGGCAGTGGCGATATTTATCAGATCTGTAAAGTATTTCGGGATGAAGAGCTGGGCAAGCGTCATAACCCAGAATTTTCCATGCTGGAATATTATCGGCTTCATTTTGACTTGCAGACCCTAAAAGATGAGGTGGCTCAGCTGGTGGGGGATTACCTCAACATTCAGCGCCGCCTAGATTTAAGCTACCGCCAGGCGTTTATTAAATACGCTCGGCTGGACCCCTTCTTAGCCACGGATGATGAGCTGCAAATGAGGGTTCAGCCGTTCGTAGGGGCGTTACAACTGAACCGCGACGAGTGTTTAGATTTGCTCATCAGCCATGTGGTGGAGCCCAACCTGCCCAAGGACACGTTGGTCTTTATTGGCCAGTATCCGGCCAGTCAGGCGGCACTGGCACAGACCTACGAAAATGATTCGGCTGACATGCTGGCCCAGCGTTTTGAGCTGTATGTGAATGGCCTAGAATTGGCCAACGGCTATCAGGAACTCACCGATGTCAGCGAGCAGAAACGGCGCTTTGCCAAGGAACAGGCGCAGTGTGCGCAGGCTAGGTGTGCCGATGAACATTTCTTGCAGGCGCTAGCGCACGGCTTGCCAGATTGCTCGGGCGTGGCCTTGGGGCTAGATCGGATCTTAATGTTGAAGTTGCAGCTGAAGGATATTAGTGAGGTGTTGAGTTTCGACTTCGCCCGAGCGTGATGAGTCGGCCACGGGGTGTACGAGCGCACCCCGTGCGCGATAAGTCGGCCACAGGGTGGCCTCGTACGTGATGCTATTACCAAAACGCCTCATCCTCCACATCCGGCGGCGCGTCATATTGGTTGCTCTCGTCATCCCGCTGGCGCTGTAAATCATCCAAGATCGACCCGCTCTGCTTGACGGCACCCTCGCGCTCTACATCCGCCTCCCCCTGACTGCCTTCTTCGATGTAACCCCCAGCCCGCGAGGCGATGGCATTGTCGGTGCGCTTGTTTAACACCACGATGGCGATGCGGCGGTTAATGGCGCTTTCTGGTTCGGTGATATTAAAGTGCGCCTTGTCCCCCATGCCCACCACCTGGGCAATCTTGGCTTCTTCCAGACCCGCATCCCCTAAGGCACGGCGGGCGGCGTTGGCGCGGCTGGCGGATAACTCCCAGTTACCCGTGGCCCAAGCACTCTTGCGGCCACTGCTGTCGGTGTGGCCGGTGATGGAAATACGGTTGGGCACCGCGCTGAAGATGGGGGCCATCTCATAGAGTATATCCTCGGCGTAATACTTTAAGCGCGCCGAGCCCGGATCGAACATGGGGCGATTGGTCTTGTCGACAATTTGAATGCGCACCCCCTCGCTAGTGATGTCCACCTTAATTTGGTCGCGGTAAGGACTGAGGGTAGAGCTAGCGTCGATCTGCTGCTTAAATTCGGCCTCCATGGTCTCTAGGCGCGCGCGTTCGATGGCCTCGGCGGCACTCTCAATTTGTTCCGCCTGCAATATTTTGGTGGGATCTATGGTTTGGCTCTCTGCCACATTGTCTTGTACCGCCGGGCTGCCGCCTAGGTCGATGACCCAAGGGCTGGGCACCTTATTGCCATCTTCGGCGGACTGGGGGTCTTGAAAATAACCGGCTACCTTGGCAATTTCTTCTTCGTTGGAGGAGTTGATCAACCACAGGATGAGAAACAGCGCCATCATGGCCATGGCGAAATCGGCCATGGCCACCTTCCAGGCACCACCATGATGAGCCTCGTGCCCTTTCTTTACGCGTTTGATGACCACATTGCGTTGTTCAAACTTATCCATAAGTTCGAGGTTCTCTTTATTCTAATGTGTCTATATTGGCCCTAGCCCGCACAGCCCTAGCGTGAACGCACCACATTTTCTAATTCGGCAAAGCTTGGGCGGTCGTGGGCAAATAAAACCTTACGCCCGAATTCCACCGCGAGCTGGGGAGGCAAGCCATTCACCGAGGCCACTATAGTGGCCTTGGCAGATTCATAGAGCTTAATCTCTTCGTGGGCGATGTGTTCCATGCGGGAGGAGATGGGGGCAAAGAAACCATAACCAAATAACACCCCAGAGAAAGTGCCCACCAGTGCCGCAGCGATGTGGCGGCCTAATTCTTCCATGGGGCCGTCGATGGCACCCATGGTAATGACGATGCCTAAAACGGCTGCCACGATGCCGAAGCCGGGCATGGCATCGGCGATTTTTTGTACGGACTGGCCGGGCAGCATGAGCTCGTGCAGGCGGCTGTCGATCTCCATGTCCATTAGGGCATCCAGCTCGTGGGCCTGCATGTTGCCCGCGGCAATTAAGCGAAAACAGTCGGCGATGAAATCGGCTAGGGCCGGATTGGCCTGTACCGCCGGATACTTCGAGAAGATGCCGCTGGACTGTGGGTTTTCCACATCGCCCTCGATGGACATCATGCCCTCCTTGCGGCTCTTATTAAGGATATCGTAGATGAGCCGCAGGCTGTCCATGTACAGGGCTTTATTGACCTTGCCACCCAAGATGACCTGGGGCATGAGTTTGATGGTGGCGGTATGCACCTGCCAAGGGTTGCCGCTGATGTGGGCACCTAGGCCCGCGCCCAATATAATGAGGAATTCGTAGGGCTGCCACAGGGCGGCCAGCTCACCATGGCTGCCTAAATAGCCAACGACGATGCTGGCACAAACGATTATAAAACCCAGTATGTAGAGCATTCCACGTTCCTTGTGTCGCTGCCAATCACGGCCGCTGAGTCCATGTCACTGTTGTTATGTTAATTCGCGGGGGGCATGTTAATTAGTGGGTCTGTTCGCGCGAAGTCGGACTATAGTTAAGTAAAGGTCACTATTTGCTATTCCTCAAATACAAAGCAAGCAAAATAGTCGTGCCAACTCATACCTAGCCTAGGGCAGTTTAGATGCGATTTAATCAAGCTAGAATGCGACGACCATGGAAGTAAAAACAGCGAAGGGCAGCAAGGCCTGGCTAGATATTGGCAAGCAAGCGCAGATTCCCATCCTCAAGGCATCGGCCAAGTTGCTTACCAAGCAGATAAAGGCGGGGGCATCGCTGGCCGAGATGGCACATACCGTAGAGCGTGACCCAGCCTTGTGTTTGCACTTGTTTTTGGCGGCCAACCAGAAGAGCCGTCAACACAACCCTGGGCAGGGGGTGGAGATTCTTAGTCTCAATCATGTGGTCACCATCTTAGGCATGAAGGGGCTAATAGAGTGTGTGAAGCAGGCCCCACAATTAAAGCTGCACAAGAGCGATGCCTACCAGAAAGCCTACTTGCAGGCGCAGTCTTGCAGTGCCTTCGGCGGCAATCTAATGGCGCACTGGGTGCATGTGAATCACGGCGGCTCCGCCGAGAAACTCAAGTGGGCCACTATTCTGGCGGGTGCTCCTCGCTGGATAATGTGGCGTGAGGCCTATGCCCAAATGCGCAAGTGCGACTGGCTTATCCACCACGACTTCGTGGCCACCCGCCGAGCCGAAAAAAAGGTATTTGGCTGCTCGCTGGATGAAATTTTGTGCTTGTTGGGGCGCAAGCTCATGCTGCCTAGCCTGGCGCAAAACGTGCTAGAAGCCAAACACTTGCCCACCCTAAAGCAATGGGGGCAACTGCTGCATCCTCGCTACCTAGATTTCATCGATGCCGATCTGACGCTGAAACGCTTAACGTCCAATCCCAACACTCTCATGGCGGTAATCTTACACATGGCCGAGCAATTGCCGCTGGGCTGGATGACGGTCAAGACCCTGCGCGCGCAGAAGGCCTTAAGTCGCCTCACCGGGCAAGGCCACGAGTCTGTGGTGGGCCAAAATCATCAGCTGGCGGTGGCCGCCAGTCAGCGAGGCTCGGCCTGGCCGGTGCTCACCCCAGCGGCATCTTTGCTGTGGCCGCAGAGCGCCAACCACCAGCCCCCCTGGTTGCGTCGGCCCATGCTGTGTCTGCTGCCAGACAAAGAGCAGGCCGAGCAAAAAAACCAGCCTGTGGATATGAATGGCACACAGCCACTCGCCGCGCCGCCGCGCAAGGCTAACAAGCGCCTGCTGGTGGATATCATTGCCCAATTTAAGCGGGACGTGCACACCTTCAGCAATGTGCACGAGATATTGCTTACCTGTAATAAGGCCATCTACGAGGGCCTCGGCATGCGCCGCACTTTCATCTGCGTGTTAAGCAAGGAGAGCGATCACCTGCGCCCACTTTACTGTGTGGGCATCGCGCAAGACAGTCCGGTGCACGGCCTCAAGGTGATGCTCAATGAAAACCGCTTCTTTGCGAAACTGCTAAAAAAGGTGGCCAGCTATAAGGTAGACCAAGATAACTATGAGCAAGTACTGGGCATGTTAAGCGGGCTGGTGGTGAAGGTATTGCTTAATAAAAATTTCATCGTCATGTCGTTATTTGCCGGCGATAAACCCATAGGGGTGGTCTATGCCGACGCTGCCAGCGATGAAGCAAGCATCACCGAGCAGGAATATCAGGCCTTTAAGACTATTTGCCAAAGTGCCGGTTTTGCCTTGGGGGCGTACGCGCAAAAACACAATCACCAGCATAAGCCCAAGACCCGCCTGAAAGCCGGTTAACCGTCAAAAAATATAGGGCCAAGCTGCGGAATCCAACTAGGGGCTAAGCCTAGCCGCTGGGTCCTTGTGTCATTTAGCTCGCAGCAGGCGCTGCCCATCGATTACACCCTGAAATTTTTAATACCTGACACTGGCCCTCCCCTTGATTACAATGCCCTAGCTTAAATAACAGGTGCGCATCATGGACTTACCACTAATACTTGAACCCAGCGAATTGCAGGCCGTACTCGGCCAGGACAAGCTACTAATTTTGGACTTGGGCAAGCGCGAGACTTATCAACAGGCGCATGTGCCGGGTGCGATTCCAGTGGCCCCCAGCGACATTCAATTGGGCATCAAGCCAGCACCGGGTTTGTTGCCCACCCAGCAGCAGCTAAGCATCCTGTTCAGTCGTTTAGGCTTGAGCGAGGACACCCATGTGGTGGTGTACGACGACGATGGCGGCCCTTGGGCGGGCCGCATGATCTGGGTGCTCGATAGCATCGGCCATAAACACTACAGCTTCCTAAACGGCGGCATTCATAGTTGGTTGGCCGAGCAGCGCCCCATCGAATCCCAGATTAATAGCGCCACCGCCACAGAGTACGAGGTGACAGCTATAGATGAAACCGTGAGCATCACCCAGTCACAGCTATTAACCGCCATCGAAGCCAACAGCGTGCAAATTTGGGATGCGCGCTCTCACCCAGAATACACGGGTGAGAAAGCCGTGAGTCAGCGCGGCGGCCACCTGCCGGGTGCCGTGAGTTACGAGTTTAGCATCGCCCTAGATCGGGATAACCACCTGAAGCTGCGTGATCTTGCCGTGATTCGTCAGGAACTGGCGGCCATCGGCATCGACGGCCAGCAAACTCTAGTGAGCCACTGCCAAACCCATAGGCGTTCGGGTTTAACCTATGTGATTGCCAAGGCGTTGGGCTGGCAGATGCAAGCCTACGCGGGTTCTTGGGCGCAATGGGGTAACGACCCTAGTACGCCCATCGAGACCGGTGAATAAGTAAGATGCCTACATCCATGTAGGCAAAATTTAAAATTAATAAGAAGCGTTAGGAAAAATTAAGTGAATAAAGATAGTTTGTTTATATTTTTGCAGTATGTCATTCCTCAGCATGCTTTATCGCGTTTGGTGGGCTGGTTTGCCAGCACAGAAATTGGCTTAATTAAAAATACCTTCATCACTAAGTTTGCCAAAAAATATCGGGTGAATATGGATGAAGCCTTAGTGGAAGATTTATCTGCGTTCGCTTCCTTCAACGATTTCTTTACCCGTCAATTGAAAGATGGCGCGCGCCCCATCGCGCAGGGTGAGGGTGTGTTGGTTAGCCCTGCCGACGGTGCGGTGAGTCAGCTGGGTAAAATTGAACTGGGTAAGGTATTTCAAGCCAAGGGTCGCGACTTTAGTGTTACCACTTTATTGGGCGGCGACAGCGAGCGTGCCGCAACCTTCTTAAACGGTGAATTTGCCACCATTTATTTGTCGCCTAAAGATTATCACCGCGTGCACATGCCCTGTGCCGGTAAATTACTGGAAACTGTTTATGTGCCAGGCGACTTGTTCAGCGTGAACCCAACTACGGCTCAGGGTGTGGATGGTTTGTTTGCCCGTAACGAGCGCTTAGTGTGTATGTTCGAAACCGAATACGGCCCCATGGCCATGGTGCTGGTGGGTGCCATGATCGTCGCCGGTATCGAAACTGTATGGTCGGGGCAGGTTTGTCCGTTACCGAAAAAAGCACAGGTTCAGGACTATACACAAAGCGAAATTCGTTTGCAGAAAGGCCAAGAAATGGGCCGCTTCAAGTTGGGCTCGACGGTGGTGTTGTGCTTCCCCGAAGACAGCGTGAAGTTTTTAGAAGAGATTCGGGCCGAGTCGCCGTTGGTAATGGGACAAGCGTTGGCGGGCAGGGAGTCAGGGCAATCGCATTAAAATAAGCACAGGGGTCAATCTGTGGAG
>CAJXIK010000063.1 GCA_913054445.1 uncultured Bermanella sp. | reverse complement strand
TGCTCTTCCTGAGTGCCATGCTGCACATAAGCATCGGGAATACCCAAGTGGATAATATCCTTCTGTATGCCCTGAGCATTTAACCACTCGCTCACAGCAGAGCCTGCGCCACCCATAACGGCATGATCTTCTAACGTGATAAAAGCACGGTGGTCACCGCATAAAGACGTCAGTAATTGCTCATCTAGTGGTTTAACAAAGCGCATGTCCACCACGCTGGCATTATGTTTTTCAGCGGCTATAAGCGCATGGTGAAGCAAGGGGCCGAAGCAGAGGATGGCCACCTGGCGGCCGCTTTTAATGATGCGCCCTTTACCTATGGCGAGGGTTTCATCTAGGCAGGTCACCTCTGTGCCATTGGCCTTGCCGCGCGGATAACGCACCGCCGCGGGGCCGTTAAATTGGTAGGCGCTATTCAGTAATAGGCGGCATTCATTTTCATCGCTGGGACAGGCAATAACCATATTAGGAATGCTGCGCATGAAGCTAATGTCATAGGCGCCGGCGTGGGTTGGGCCGTCGGCACCCACCACCCCGGCGCGGTCGATGGCAAAGGTCACGTCTAAATTTTGCAAGGCCACATCATGTACCAGCTGGTCATAGGCTCTTTGTAAAAATGTGCTGTAAATAGCCACCACCGGCTTGGCCTGCTCGCACGCCATGCCTGCTGCTAGGGTCACCGCATGTTGCTCGGCGATGGCCACATCAAAGTAGCGCTGGGGATAACGTTTGGAAAATTCTACTAGGTCGCTGCCTTCACACATGGCGGGGGTGATGGCCATGAAGCGTTCGTCGTCGGCTGCGGTATCTACCGCCCATTGTCCAAATACATTGCTGAAGGTGGGGGTTTTTTTGACAGGTGTCTGGGGCTTATCGCTGGGTGTTTTTTTCGCCGGAGACAGGGCGTGATATTTAATGGGGTCTTGTTCGGCGGGCGCAAAGCCTTTGCCTTTCTTGGTGACGATATGCAGAAATTGCATGCCTTTTAACTCACGCATATTTTGCAGGGTCTGCACTAGAGTTACTACATCGTGGCCATCTACTGGGCCAATGTAATTAAAGCCCAGCTCTTCAAATAAAATGCCCGGGGTAAAAAAACCTTTCACATGTTCTTCGGTCTTAGTGGCCAGCTCCCAGGCATGAGGGATAACACTGAGCACCTTACGGGAGCCTTCGCGCATATTGGTGTAGGTTTTAGAACTTAATAATTTACTTAGGTATTTATTGAGTCCCCCCACGTTCTTGCTGATAGACATGTCGTTATCATTGAGTATGACCAGCATGTCACTCTCGGTATGGCCTGCGTGGTTTAGCGCTTCGAATGCCATGCCTGCGGTGAGCGCTCCATCCCCTATGATAGACACCACCTTCTTATCCTTGCCCATGCTCTTGGCCGCTATGGCCATGCCGAGGGCGGCACTGATGGATGTGGATGAGTGGCCAACGCCAAAGCTGTCGTATTTACTTTCGCTGCGTTTGGGGAAGGGCGAGAGGCCGTCTTTACTGCGAATAGCGCTAATCTGATCGCGGCGACCGCTTAATATTTTATGGGGGTAAGCCTGGTGACCCACGTCCCACAAAAGCTGGTCCATGGGGGTATCGTAAACGTAATGCAGAGCAATGGTGAGTTCGATGACACCCAGCCCCGATGCAAAGTGGCCGCCACTCTGCCCTACGCTGTATATCAGGTAATGGCGCAGCTCATGGGCGAGTTGCGGCAGCTGGTTGATGTCCAGTGCTCGTAATTGACGCGGATCGTCAATGCTGTCCAGTAATGGTGTATGTGGACGGCTTTGCGGAATTTCCTGGAACATTCATTACCCAGCGGTTACAGCTTAAAAAATTGGCCATATTCTACCTGCTTATACCTCAAAAGGTAATGCACAACTCGCGCTATTAAAGCGCTGCCGCGACCATCAATGGCGGCGGGCGACGATGTAATCGGCGATGTCTTGCAGGCGGCTGGCGGAGGCTCCTAAGGGCCGAAGCGCAGAACGGGCTTGTTCATGCAGCTGCTGGGCTTTTTGTTGCGCGCCCTGTAGGCCCAGTAGGGATACATAGGTGGGTTTATTATTAGCTTCATCGGCGCCTTGCGCCTTGCCCAAAGTCTGTGTGTCGCTAATGACGTCTAAGATGTCGTCTTGTACCTGAAAGGCGAGGCCGATGATGGCCGAGTATTCCCTCAGTGCCAATAAAGAGGCTGGCTCCACGGCCTCTTGGCAATGGGCACCGAGCAGCACGCTGGCGGTAATCAAGGCACCGGTCTTATGCTTGTGCATATTCTCTAGGTACGCTAAATCCACCGTTTTCTCCACGGCTTGTAGGTCTAGGGACTGGCCGCCCGCCATGCCAAATAAGCCACTGCCCTGGGCCAGTATGCGAATCATGGCCAACTGTTGTTGAGCGTTAAGGTGGCTATTGCTCGCGCTTAATATGGCAAAGGCTTGGGTCTGTAAGGCGTCCCCCGCGAGGATGGCGCTGGCTTCATCGAAGGCGATGTGGCAGGTGGCCATGCCGCGGCGCAAATCATCATCATCCATGGCGGGCAGGTCGTCGTGTACCAGTGAGTAGGCGTGAATCATCTCAACCGCTGCCGCCGGGCAGTCTGCCAGTTCTGGGCTGGCACCCACCGCTTCGGCGGCGGCGTACACCAATAAGGGGCGCACGCGTTTGCCGCCGTTAAATAAGCTGTAATCCATGGCCGTCATGAGGCGTTGGGCGCTGGCTGGGCTATCTTGGTTTGACAGCGAATGCTTTAAAACGCGGTCGATACGCTGCTGACACGTTTTTTGATACTGGGCAAAAGACATTAATCGACATCGCCCGGCAAGGGTGTAGCTTGGCTTTGACCATTTTCGTCGATGAGCAGTTGTACTTTTTGTTCGGCCTGGCTGAGCGCCTGCTGGCATTGGCGAGTGAGTGTTACACCGCTCTCAAACGCTTGCAGAGATTGCTCCAGAGTAAACTCGCTGTTCTCCAGTTTCTCCACTAGGGTCTCTAGTTGCGTTAAGGATGCTTCGAAATCCAATGGCTTATTTTGATCGTTCATAAGCGCCTCCAGGCGAGCGTGAATGTGGCTGTTATGGCCATCTTGTGAGGCGGGATTGTAGCGCACATGGCCGTGCAAACCTAAATTCTCTGTCTAGACTAAAAAATAAGGGACTGAGCGCATAGAAAGGGACTTTAAGGTGGTCATGTGGATTTAGCGACACTGGTTGGGGTGATAGGCGTTTGGGCTATCATCATATTTGCCATGGTGCTGGGGGGTGACCCAGCCATGTTTATTAACATTCCCTCGCTGCTGATTGTGGTGGGCGGTTCCATCTTCGCCGTCCTCATGAAGTTCGAGTTAGGTCAATTCCTCGGTGCCGGCAAGATCGCCGCCAAAGCCTTCAGCTTTAAACTCCCTAAACCCGATGCCATGATCGATGAAATCGTCGAGCTTGCCGGTGAGGCTCGCAAGAATGGCCTGCTGGCCCTCGAAGGCAAGGAAGTGAGTTACGATTTTTTGGCCAAAGGCATTCAGTTGTTGGTCGATGGCCACGACCCAGATGTGGTCAAAAGCCTGCTAGGCAAGGACATGCGCCTCGCCGCCGATCGTCATAACGTGGGCAAGAGCATCTTCATGCAAATGGGCGACACGGGCCCGGCCATGGGCATGATCGGCACGCTCATTGGCCTTGTGGCCATGCTGGCCAACATGGACGATCCTAAATCTATTGGTCCTGCCATGGCGGTGGCGCTGCTCACCACGCTTTATGGTGCCATGCTGGCAAACATGCTGTGTATCCCTATCGGCGATAAAGTCAGCCTGCGCGCCGATGAAGAAGGGCGCTTGCAGGCCATGGTGTTGGATGCCCTGCTGGCCATTCAGGCCGGTCAAAACCCTCGCGTGATCGAATCTATCCTGCGCACTTACTTGCCCGAATCCAAGCGCGGTGAAGCCGGTGAATAGGGCGTACTCATGTTAATTCGGTGGGCTTACTAAATGGCCGATGAAGAAGAAGACGAATGTCCGGAATGTCCCGCCGGATTACCCGCTTGGTTAGCCACCTTCGGCGACCTCATGTCGCTGTTGATGTGTTTCTTCGTGTTGTTGTTGTCGTTTGCCGAGATGGACGCGCTAAAATTTAAGCGTCTGGCCGGTGAGTTGCGCATGGCGTTTGGCGTGCAAACTGTCATCAATGCAGATGACCCGCCCAAGGGCACCAGTGTCATCGCCAAGCATTTTAGTCCTTCCATTCCCGAACCTACTCCCATCAATGAGATTCGGCAAAAAACCTCCGATGTCACTAAGAGCAGCTTAGAGGTATTGTGCCAAGATGCGGTCACCGCCCAGGAAGAATCCCAAGGAGACGAGGGCAAGAAAACCCGCGATGTGGTGGTGCCGGTGGCGGTACCTGCCACCCCCGAAAAAGTAGAGGAGCAGGCCCTAGAGATGGCCAGTGAACTGGAGCAAGAGATCAGCAAGGGCCAGGTAGAGATGGAAACCCAGGGCAGTAAGATCATCATTCGCATTCGTTCTAACGGCTCCTTTAAGGCGGGCAGCGATTATGTGATGGATGATTTTTTACCGGTACTCGATCGCATTCGCGAGGTGTTGGTGGAGGTGCCGGGGCGCATTAGCGTGGAGGGTCATACCGACAACAGCCCGCTGGGCCGAGGCGGGCGTTTTAAAACTAACTGGAATTTAAGTGCCGCCCGCGCCGCCGCCGTGGCCGAGCAGTTGTTCATCGCCCCAGAGATGGATGAGAGCCGTTTTGTGGTGGTGGGGCACGGCCATGTGAGGCCCATAATGGATAATAAAACCGCCGAAAATCGCGCCAAGAATCGTCGCGTGGAAATCATCATTATTAAGAGTGATGTAAATGACCGAGATGATGAGGCAGAAATTCAAGACTCAGATAACCCATTTGCCGAGCAACTAGACTCCCGCCCCGAAGACTTTGAACTGGATTTAGACGAGATATTTTAGCGAGTCAGGCCGTGCTGGCGGATAAATAGGAGGCGAAGGGCATGACAGGGAGTGCAACAAAATGACCGAGCAGGAGCGTCGCCGCTATTTTAGAATAAATGACGAAGTGGCCATGAGCTTTAGCCTAATAGACGGCAACGATAACGGCGATGTCAGCGTCCACGACACCCTCGCCTTAAACCAAGAGTTTCATATTAGTCTAGAAGTGCAAATTCGCCAGGCCATGCTAGAGCTGCGCGCTAAAGATCCTAAGCTGGCGGTGATGCTAGATTTACTAAATCAAAAAATGAATTTACTGCGCAACGGCGAGCACCTGTTCGAGTCGAGCCCAAGCCTAAAGGCGGCGAACATCAGTGCATGTGGTATCTCGTTTAGTTGGCACGAAAAATTGGCCATCAATCAGATGGTCATGTTGAGCCTATATTTACAGCCTAAACACGATCTTGTTCGTACCCAGGCACATGTAGCGGCGGTAAATAGCAACCCAGATTCCCTCGACAGGCAGACCGAGCCCTATATTATTCACCTTGATTTCGACAGCATTCATGATGCCTATCAGGAACTGTTGATTCAGCATATTGTGCAGCGCCAAGGCTCTCAGTTGCGAAAAAAACTCGATGAAGTGCAATAGCCGCGTGCTTTCGGCTATCTTTCACACAATCAGCAGGCTTTACTGTGTATAATGGCGGCCATGAGCAAACAAAAAACACATAATAAACAGTCAGGAAAAACTTCCTGGATCGATCCCCACGCCGAACGCGAAGCGGGAAATTACGAAAATCCGGTGCCCAGTCGCGAGCTAATGCTCGAGTACTTGGAAAACTGCGACGAGCCCGCCACGCACATGCAGCTGGTGGAGGTCTTCGATTTAAGTGATGAAGACCAAATTGAAGCCATCCGCCGTCGCCTCATTGCCATGTGCCGCGACGGTCAACTCATCGAAAACCGTCGCAATGCTTTCATCCCCATGAGCCGTATCGAATTAATTCGTGGCCGTGTACAGGGCCATAAAGACGGCTACGGCTTTTTAATCCGTGAAGACGGCGAAAAAGATTTTCACCTGTCCGCCAAGCAGATGCGTAAGGTATTCGATGGCGACAAGGTAGCGGTACGCGTAGCCGGAGTGGATAACCGAGGCAAAGAAGAGGCCGTCATTGTCGAGGTCATTCAGCGCAACACCCATCAATTGGTGGGCCGTTTTTACACGCAGGGTGAGAGCGCCTACGTGGTGCCAGATAACCGCCGCATTCCCCACGAAATTTTAATTAATTCGGCCGACATGGCCAGTGCCGAGCACGGTCAATTTGTGGTGGTAGACATCATCGGTCAGCCAGATTCTCGTCGCCTCCCGGTGGGTGCCATCAAAGAAGTGTTGGGTGATCACCTAGCACCCGGCATGGAAATCGATATCGCCCTGCGCAGTCATGATATTCCATTCGAGTTCGCCAACGATGCCGCGGCGCAAGCTGAAGGCATCGAGAACGAGGTGAGTGAAGCCGACAAGCAAACCCGTTTAGACTTGCGCCAAATGGAGTTCGTCACCATCGACGGTGAAGACTCTAAAGATTTTGATGACGCGGTTTTTTGTGAATTTAATGAAGACACTCAGGGCTGGACCCTGTACGTGGCCATCGCCGACGTCAGCCATTATGTGCCGGTGAATAGTCCCTTAGACATCGAAGCCATCAACCGTGGTAACAGCGTGTATTTTCCCGAGCACGTAGTGCCCATGCTGCCCGAGAAACTCAGCAACGGCCTCTGTTCATTAAAACCCAAAGTAGATCGCCTCTGCATGGTCTGCGAGATGGACATAAGTGCCAGCGGTAAGCTCGAAGGATACACTTTCTACGAGGGGGTGATGCACTCCCATGCGCGCCTGACTTACAATCTCGTGGGTAAGATGATCGACGAAAAAGACAACGCCGAAACTCAGCAGTTGCGTCGTGAGCACAGCCATATCGTCAAGCAGGTTGATGACCTGCATGCCTTGTATAAGGTATTGCGAGTCGAGCGTACTAAGCGTGGTGCCATCGATTTTGACACCACCGAGACGCGTATTATTTTCAATGCGGAGCGTAAAATTCAGGACATAGTACCTGTGGTGCGTAACGATGCTCATAAGCTCATCGAAGAATGTATGTTGTGTGCCAACGTGGCCACCGCGCAATTCTTGCAGCAGCATAAAGTACCCTCCCTGTATCGTGTACACGATGGCCCGAGCGAGCAAAAGCTAGAAAATCTGCGCAAGTATTTGACCGAGCAAGGCATCACCTTAAACGGTGGCGATCAGCCGAGCCCTAAAGATTACTTGCATGTGATGGAACAGATCGCAGATCGTCCAGACGCAAAATTAATGCAAATCATGTTGTTGCGCTCCATGAGCCAGGCCATGTATCAGCCTGAAAACAATGGCCACTTTGGTCTTGCCTATAAAGCCTATACGCACTTCACCTCGCCCATTCGCCGTTACGCCGACTTACTGGTGCACCGTGCCATTCGCTCGTTAATTCGTGGCGAAAGCCAAGAGCCGGCACTGCTGAAAACCATTCACCGTGCCGAGGGTGCCAGCGTCTTGAGCAAGGCGGAAATCTACCCGTACGACACGGCCGCGTTATTGCAGTTCGGTGAGCAAACCTCGCTCACCGAACGCCGTGCCGATGACGCCACCCGAGATGTCATGGACTTCTTGAAGTGCGAGTACATGCGCACCCATGTGGGCGATGAATTTACCGGTGTGGTCAGTGCGGTGACCGGCTTTGGTTTGTTTGTGCAGCTCAAAGATTTGTACATCGAAGGCCTCATTCATGTCACCAATTTGAGTAACGACTTCTACAGCTTTGATCCGATACGCTTACGCCTCACCGGCGAGCGCAGTGGCAAGAGTTTCCGCATGGGCGACGAACTCACCATCCTCGTCAGCCGCGTAGATTTAGACGACCGCAAGATAGACTTTGAATTAGCCGGTAGCGATGCCACCCCTGCCGGTGGTGCGCCTAAAAAACGCAGTAAAAAGCCTGCCAGAAAGGGTTCGGCCAAGGCAGCAGATGGCCGTGGGCCAGCGCGCTCCAGAAAGCCTAAGCGTCCGGTGCGTAAGCGTGAAGTGGCCGCAGACGAGAGCACAAAGCCGGTCACTAAAAAGCCCGCCAGCAAGAAAGCCATTAAAGATCCGTTTTCCGGCGCCAAGAAAGCCAAGAAAACAATCATGGATGGCCTGCGCAATGCTGCTAAAAAGCTGAAGAAATCCAAGAAGAAAAAGCCTAAGAAATAAGTCACGGGATGAATGGCGCTGTACATCGCGCCATGGGCCTCGTTATTAAGTCGTTTAAAAGAGTTTGTTCATGAGTGAAGAAATCGTTTTTGGCATTCATGCCGTTAACAATTTATTGTTGCGTAGCCCCGAGCGTGTGCGCGAACTGTATATCCTAAAGGGCCGCGACGACGAACGTTTTCAGGTCTTGTTTAAGCTGGCGAGCCAAAACGGCATCTCGATGCAGGCCGCCAAGAAAGCATTCTTAGATGGCATCGCCGATGGCAATCATCAGGGGGTGGTGGCCCGTGCCACGGTCGCTCAATCGAAGACCGAACCCGAGCTTTATAAACAACTGGACAACTTGTCGGTGCCGCCGTTTTTATTGATCTTAGATTCGGTGACCGATCCGCACAATTTAGGGGCCTGTCTGCGCAGCGCGGATGCCGCCGGTGTGCATGCGGTGATCGCTCCTAAAGACAAGGCCGTGGGCTTAACCGCCACCGTGAGCAAGGTGGCCTGTGGCGCGGCGGAGTCTGTGCCCTTCTATCAGGTGACCAACCTCGCCCGCACCCTCAAGGAATTGCAGGCGCGAGGTGTCTGGCTATATGGCACCGCGGGTGAGGCCAGCGAGTCTGTGTTTAATACTCAGCTAAGCGGCCCCATCGCCATCGTGATGGGAGCGGAAGGCAAGGGTTTACGGCGCTTAACCCGTGAGGGTTGTGATCACCTAATTAACATTCCCATGGCTGGCAGCGTGAGTTCATTAAACGTGTCGGTGGCCAGTGGTATTTGCCTATTTGAAGCGGTGCGCCAGCGCAGCTTATAAAGCCCCATTTCAAAACCTGCAAGGCTCAATGATAGGGGCTTTGCAGAGCCTTTACCTCCCCCCCTTAATGCGTGAATTCAATTTTGCAGTGCTAAACCTCTACGCTAAGTTACTTTAGCTAATAGCTATGGAGTTTCTTTTCATTACGGCCTAAGTGAGCTGACCCATGGCAATCATGGGTAGGCGCAGGGCAATCGCATTTAAATAAGTACAGGGGTCAATCTGTGGAACCTGCCTGATCAAAGTTGGGTTTAGTGCTTTTTTTAGGTC
>CAJXIK010000062.1 GCA_913054445.1 uncultured Bermanella sp. | reverse complement strand
GCCATTAAAGTCATCAAACACAGAGCTGGCTTTGCTCGTGTGCGGGGCGCGCGGTTCATTGGCATGGCCTTGAGTGGCGGCCTTTTCATTCAAGAGCGCCTCTTGTTCGGCGATCATGCGCGCGATGGTGGCTTCCGCTAGGGCCTCTTCACTGAGCTCCTCTGCCAATGGGGGCTCCACGGCCACCGCCTGTTGCTGGCTGATTTGCTCATCGCCACCGGCGATGAAGGCCTCGGCCAACTCGATACTCGATAGAGCATTGCTGGGCTGCTGAATATCTGCCTGCTCACCCTCGGCCAGCGCCACTTGTTCTTCTGGCGGCTTATTAAAAACCGCATCTTCCACCGCTTGCACGAGGGCATCAGCCGCTGCTAGGTCTTGGGCGGCACTCTCTAGGGTGTCATCGCTCTTCTCTGTGGGCGCTTGTGAGGAGAAGTCGAAATTGCCTTCTTCGACGTTTTCTGACAACTCTAGGGCATTATTAGCCTCGGCCAGCTCGGTAATTTCTTCCAAGGTGGGCAATTGATCTAGGGAGGCCAGATTAAAATAGTCTAAAAACATCTTAGTGGTGGCGAACATGGCGGGACGGCCGGGTACATCCCTGTGCCCCACCACCTGAATCCACTCACGCTCCACTAGGGTCTTAGTGATGTAAGAGCTGACCGCCACCCCCCGCACGTTTTCGATATCACCTCGGGTCACCGGCTGGCGATAGGCGATGATCGACAGGGTCTCCAGCAGGGCGCGGCTATAACGCTGGGGTTTTTCGTCCCATAGGCGCGCAATCCACTTGCTCAGACCTTGTTTCACCTGAAAACGGTAGCCGGTTGCGACTTTTTTTAATTCATAACCGCGCACCTCACACTTTTCGGCTAGGCGCTCAAGGGCGACAAGGATGCGCGCAGGTGACGGCTCGAGTCCTTCGTCAAACAAGCTGCGCAGACGATCTACACCGAGCGTCTGGCCCGAAGCCATTAAGGCCGCCTCGATAATTTGTTCGAGTTGCATATCGCTTATTATCATAAGGATTTCGCCTTCACATGAATCGCACCGAACAATTCGTTTTGCACGATCTCGATCAACTGTTCTTTGATGAGTTCTAACATGGCGAGGAACGTCACCACCACTCCGGCGCGGCCCTCTTCGGGGGTAAACAAGCGGGTAAAAGGCACAAACGAGTCGTCGCTGAAGCCCGCCAAAATTTGGCTCATGCGTTCACGAGTGGACAGTTTTTCGCGCTGCACTTCGTGCTCGTTGTACATCTCTGTGCGCTGCAAGACATCGCCAAAGGCCAGTATCAATTCCTTAAAGTCCACATCTGGGTGGGGTTTTTCGGCGCTATACTCGGGCGGCTTAATTTCCACCTCGAAGATATCTCGGCCTAAGCGTGGATACTCCTCCAATTCTTCGGCGGCATTCTTAAAGCGCTCATAATCCTGTAGACGGCGAATCAACTCGGCCCTTGGGTCTTCTTCTTCGGCGTCTTCGGTCTCTGGGCGCGGCAATAATATGCGGCTCTTAATCTCGGCCAGCATGGCCGCCATGACGAGGTATTCACCGGCTAATTCTAAGTGTACGGTCTGCATGAGATCCACATACTGCATGTACTGCGCGGTGATCTCGGCGACGTTCACCTCGAGGATATCGAGGTTTTGTTTGCGAATTAAATACAACAGCAGATCGAGTGGGCCCTCGAACTGCTCGAGAATAATTTCGAGGGCATCGGGGGGAATATAGAGATCTAAAGGCAATTGCGTCAGCGCTTCACCGTGCACGAGGGCGAGCGCGGCTTTTCCTGGCGCGTCAGCGCCCTGCGCCGAGCCACCCGCGGCCACCGTTTCGCCGTTTGGCTGAGGTTCGGCAGCTTGCCGCTCTTTGCTGGGGTCGGTCACTTCAGTCATTATATTCGTCAAGAATTAGCGGTACGCAAGGCCCATCACATGGCGCACGTCTTCCATGGTGGTGCGCGCGGCTTCGCGGGCTTTTTCGCTGCCCTCCTGAATGATGGATTTCACTAATTCGGGATTCGCCTCGTATTGCTTGGCACGCTCCTGAATGGGCAGTAATTCCGCCTTAACGGCATCGATGACTGGGCCCTTACATTCGAGGCAACCAATGCCCGCCGAACGACAGCCCGTCTGCACCCACTCTTTAACATCGTCTGCGCTGTACACTTCGTGCAGTTGCCATACTGGGCATTTTTCTGGGCTACCCGGATCATCGCGGCGCACCCGAGCTGGGTCGGTGCGCATGGTACGAATTTTTTTCTCGACCTCGTTAGGTTCTTCGCGCAGGCTGATGGTATTGCCATAGGACTTAGACATCTTCTGGCCATCTAGGCCTGGCATCTTGGATTCGGGCGTTAACAAAGCCTGAGGTTCTGGCAAAATCACTTTGCCGCCCCCTTCTAGGTAGCCCATGAGGCGCTCTTTATCGCTGAGGGTAATATTTTGTTGTTCACGCAACAGGGCCTGCGCAGTGGCTAGGGCCTCGCCATCGCCACCTTCGGTATAACGTTTACGCAGCGTGCTGTACAGCTTGGCGGCTTTCTTGCCCATTTTTTTAATGGCGGCTTCGGCGCTCTCTTCGAAGCCGGGTTCACGGCCGAAGATGAAGTTAAAGCGGCGCGCCACCTCACGGGTGATTTCTACGTGGGCCACCTGATCTGCCCCTACTGGCACCTTGCCGGCTCGGTACAACAGAATATCGGCACTCTGCAACAAGGGATAACCAAGGAAGCCATAGGTGGATAAATCCTTGTCTTTAAGCTTCAACTGCTGATCTTTATAGGTGGGCACCCGCTCCAGCCACCCGATAGGAGTAAACATGGACAGTAACAGGTGTAATTCAGCGTGTTCGGGCACTTGGCTCTGCACAAATAGGGTGGCCGAACCCGGGTTAACACCCGCCGCTAGCCAGTCGACCACCATGTCCCAGACACTGTTTTGAATGATCGCAGGGTCTTCGTAATGCGTGGTTAGCGCATGCCAATCGGCCACAAAGAAGAAGCACTCGAACTCGTGCTGAAGCTTGATCCAGTTTTTAAGTACACCGTGGTAATGGCCTAAGTGTAATTTTCCAGTGGGACGCATGCCAGACAGCACGCGCTGCTGAGAATCGACAGAGCTCAAAGAGCACTCCTAATTAAGCTAATAAAGCACCGAAGTTTACCCATTGAGAGGGGGAAAAACTACACTAATACATGAAAAATCATGAGTATTGGCCGTGAAAGGTATATAGGGCCGAATCCGCCCCCTTACAGCTCGTTTATCTCCCCTAATCCCTGACGTGTGATCAGGTAATCGTCCCCGGTCATGTCCACCACAGTGGTGCCATCTAGCCCGCAATAGCCGCCGTCGATGACGCAATCTACCCCGTGCTGCAAGGTATCGCGTATGTCGTAGGGGTCTGACATGGGCATATCTTCGCCGGGCATGATCAACGAAGTACTCATGATGGGTTCACCCAGTTCGGCCAACAAGGCATCGACGATGGCATTTTGCGGCACGCGAATGCCTATGGTGCGACGCTTGGGGTGCATTAAACGCCGTGGCACCTCGCTGGTGCCGTTGAGGATAAAGGTATAGGCCCCTGGCGTGTGGTTTTTAAGCAGCCGATAAGCGCTGTTATCTACTTTGGCATAGACGCTAATATCGCTTAAATCTCGGCACATGAGCGTAAAGTTGTGCTTGTCGTCTAGCTTACGCAGTTGCTTGATGCGATCGACTGCTTTTTTATCGTTGAGGTGACACGCTAGGGCATAGGCCGAGTCGGTGGGAATCACCACTAAGCCACCCTTGCGTAGAATCTCTGCCGCCTGCTTGATGAGGCGTGGCTGCGGGTTGTCTGGGTGAATCTGAAAGAACTGGCTCATGTTAACCTTAGCGCTGTGTAATGAGGGTTTGTATCATGTTTCAGTGTAGCAGGCAGGGCTACTGCCAATGGCTCCAAACCGGTGTCAGTTGGCTGGGCATCTTCGGAAAACGCCCCAGTTCGGTCCAGGGTTTGGGGCCATGGAAATCACTGCCCTGGCTGGCCAGTAAGTTAAACTCCTCACACATCTCGCTCATGCGCCGCGTGAAGCTGGACTCCATGGTGGATGTCACCACCTCAACACCACGCCCACCGGCTTGGGTGAAGGCGCTCAGCAGTAGTTTTAACTTAGTGCGGGTGAGCTTATAGGAGTCGGGATGGGCCAACACCGCCACTCCCCCCGCCTCGGTAATCCACCCTACCACCTCGCTGAGGTCTGGCCACAGGGCCTTGACGTCACCCGGCTTGCCCGCCCCTAGGTATTTTTTAAAGGCCTGCGCCATGTTGCTCACTTTGCCCATGTTGATCAGCGCCTGAGCAAAGTGGGGGCGACCCAACTGGGCACCATTGGCGATGCGCTGCGCTTCTTGTAGAACCCCGTGGGCACCTTTTTTCTCTAGACGTTCGGCAATGGTGATGGCCCGCTCCTTACGGCGATTCTCTTGCAGCGCCACCGCCGCCAACATGCCGGGGTGCGTCTCATCGAACCCCAACCCCACCACATGAATGCCCATGCCACTGAAGACACAGGAAAACTCGATGCCATTGATGATGTCGATGTCGTGCTGCTGGGCCTGTCGCTTGGCCTCGGGCAGGCCAGACAAGGTATCGTGATCGGTGAGGGCCAGCATGCCGACCCCCATTGCCACCGCTCGGTCGACTAGGTCGGCTGGGCTTAACTGGCCATCACTGCACAGGCTATGGCAATGCAGATCGGCCAATACCTGGGGAGTCGAGGTACTACTGTTCGGCAATGATGTCTTCAAGGGTCAATCCTGTCAGCTTGCGTATGCTACGAAATAAATAAAACAAGGCGGCCATCATCACTATGGTGGCTGGTACCGAGATGACAGGAAAACTTAGGGCCATCATCTTGCCCAGCTCTTCATTGAAGGCGGCGGTGCCCGCTGGGCTCACCATGATCCACTTGGCCAGCACATAATTCAAAAATGAAGACAGGAAAAACGAAGCGGCCACCAGCCAGGTCGCCACTTTTAGGCTGTGTTCGAAGGCTTTTTCATTTTGGTGCTCTGCTAGGGCGCTGTCGATGCGTGGCACCTGTAATATTTTGTCGGTGTAGAGGAAGGTCTTCACCAATGGGAAGCGTGTCCTAAGGGAGAAGATCGTCACCAGACCCAAGATACCGGGTATGGCGGCCTCTTTTATGGCGATGTACTTAGGGTCCAACTCCAACAAACTGATGCCACCGGTGAGGGTGATGCTGACCACCCCCAACACAGAAAATAAGTTGACCTTTTTGGCCCGCCTAAAATCGTTGAGGCCATACAATATAGGAAATGCCAGCGCCACGATCACCGCCCAGCGGGTGCCATTGGCCTGATACTCGGTGGCCACAGACCACGCAAACTGGAGGTCTAACTGCTGCAATTGCGCCAGCAACCACGCGCTTTCACTGCCTTTCATCAAGATAAGAGTAGGAATGACAATATTCAGCAGCAGGTTAGCCAGCATGCTCTCTCGTTTTGCCTGAGGCTCTGCCTGCTTAGGCGAGGTGTGACTTAAACTCATTGGGTATTTTTTCGACTAGTATTTACCCTCATTTTAAGGGTTGTATGGGGGATGTCGAGCACGGATTGGCCTGTTTGCAAGGCCTAGCTGAAATATCACGCCAATTGCAAGGCCGCGCCCCTTCAATAGGTTGGCTCTTTGAGCCATTCGCGGTAGCATTGCTCGCAATAAATAAACCGATAAGTTATGCCGCCATGTTATATGCCATCATCAGTCAGGACGTAGCAGACAGCCTTGAGAAACGCCTCGCCGCGCGCCCTGCTCACCTTGCACGCCTACAGCAACTTAAACAACAGGGGCGCTTAATACTGGCGGGGCCACATCCCGCCATAGACAGCGAAGACCCAGCAGAGGCTGGCTTTAGCGGCTCCCTCGTGGTGGCCGAGTTTGACTCGCTCGTGGCGGCGCAGGCCTGGGCCGATGCCGACCCTTATATGGACGCAGGGGTTTACGCAAGCGTGAACGTGAAACCGTTCAAGAAAGTACTGCCGTAAATCACTACAATCAGACGCAGGGGTTTACGCAAGCGTGAACGTGAAACCGTTCAAGAAAGTACTGCCATAAATCGCTACAATCGAACGAATAAAAAATGATAAAAATCAAAAAAGGGATATAGATGTGAAGCGCATTACAATTTTTCTACTGAGTCTTTTGGTAATTTCTCCCGTACTCGCCGAGAAGCGTTACGTGAGTGACGTTCTCATTATTAACTTGCGTACCGGCCCAGGTAATGACTTTCGAATCCTAAAGGGTTTAAAGAGTGGCAGTCACCTTGAGTTCATGGCGGAAGACACGGACAAAAAATTCACTCAGGTGAGGACAGATAAAGGCCTAGAAGGCTGGGTGCCCACTCGCTTCGTGCAAACAGAACCCATCTCGTTCGAAAAATTAATTCTCACACAGCGGGAACTGGACAAGGCCCAACAAGATTTAAGTGAGCTACAGGCAAAATACAGCGCCTCCAAGAAACAACTGGCCAACAACAAGCGTGACAACAAGTCTCTTAACCAAGATAAAGACAAGCAAGCCAAAGAGCTCGCTCACATTAAAAAAGTCAGCGCCAATGCCATCAACCTAGACAGCAAAAATCAGCAGCTCATGGAACAAGGGGAGCAACTAAAGATCACCGTTGACACCCTCAGGGCCGACAACGAACGCCTGCAAAACAGCAAGGATATAAGCTACATCTTGCTCGGTGGCCTGTTAATTTTATTGGGTTTATTCTTGGGCTGGTTACTGCCTAAAATTTCTGGCAAGCGCGGCGACGGCTGGGCATAAATTCATTTATATTTTTAGGAGCTTTCATGCCCGTTTTTTTTATTGCACTCTTAGTATTTTTAAGCAGCTTCAGCCACGCGCAAGACTCGGCCACCCCCGCCGCCGAGGTGGCTAAACCCTATGTAACAATCATGACCACGCAGGGCGACATCGTATTAGAACTGCACCCAGAAAAGGCTCCTATCACTGTCGCCAACTTTTTGGCCTACATTAAGAGTGATTTCTATAAAGGCAGCATCTTTCACCGAGTCATCGACGGCTTCATGATCCAGGGCGGCGGCTTTAGCGAGTCTATGCTGCGCAAGAGTCCACAAAAGCCAATTAAAAACGAGGCGGATAACGGCCTGTTTAATAACCGTGGGGCCATCACCATGGCGCGCACCGTAAAAGTAGACAGCGCCACCAGCCAGTTTTTTATTAATCTAAAAAATAACTACTTTTTAAATCATGGTCACAGAGACTTTGGCTATGCGGTCTTTGGCAATGTGATTAGCGGCATGCGGGTGGTGGATGCCATCGGCCAAGTAGACACCGGCCGCGTGAAAGGCATGGCCGACGTGCCCTTGCACCCAGTGGTAATTGTCGACGTTGTCGTGAGTTACACTAAGCCATAATCCCCTCTTGAAGTTCTTATGATGAAAGCAGCGAACATCCAATGGTCCGACGGCGTCCCATTTTCTGAAGACTTCGAGGATTATTATTTTTCTAAACTCAGCGGGGTAAGCGAAACCCGCTATGTTTTCCTCGAGAACAGCCAGCTGCCGCAAAGGTGGCACGCTCTCAAGCAAAACCATTTCAGCATTTGTGAAACCGGCTTCGGCACCGCTTTAAATTTTTTATGCACTTGGCAGTTGTGGCTACAGAACAGCCAGCCTCATCAACAACTGCACTTCATGAGTGTGGAAAAACACCCCATAAAAATATCCGACCTGACGAAAATATTGGCAACATGGCCGGAGTTTTCTGCCCTGAGCGAGCATTTACTGGCGCAGTACCCGCCCATAGTGCCAGGCTGGCACACCTTGCATTTCCAACCAGACCCGCAGCGCGGCACCATCAGCCTACACCTTTTTTTTGGTGACATAGAAAGCTGGCTGCCGCAGATCCAAGGGCCGATAGACGCCTGGTTTTTAGATGGCTTCGCCCCCGCCAAGAACCCCCACATGTGGCAGGATTCATTATTTTTAAACATGGCACGCCTCACCAGAGCCCATGGCACGGTCGCCACCTTCAGTGCCGCCAGCCAGATTAAAAACAGCTTACGGGCGGCCGGTTTTAGCGTGCAAAAAACCCCTGGGTTTGCCAAGAAACGGGAGATGGGCTACGCCGTGCAAACCTTTAGCAACGGCCCGCAAGCCCCCTTTTACATCGACAATAAACCCTGGTTTGCAAGCCCACCTGTGGTCACGAGTGCGCCCGAGGAAAAAACCGCCATCATCATCGGCGGCGGAATTTCCGGCTGTAGCAGCGCCCACGCATTGGCCAAACGGGGCTGGAAAGTAAAACTACTAGAGCAACATGCCACCCTCGCCAGCGAGGCCTCGGGCAATACCCAGGGGGTGCTGTATGCCAAGTTATCGACCAATCTAAACCCTCACAGCCAGTTTTATTTAGCCGGTTACCTGTACAGTTTGAATCGCCTTAAAGCCCAGTTAGACAGGCAACACTGGGACGATTGCGGGGTATTACAACTGGCCGTGAGTGACAAAGAGTGTGCCCGCCAGCAGTCTTTCATTAAGAATAATGCCCTCGGCGATATCATTGTGGCGGTTAATCGACAACAGGCTAGCGAGATCGCCGGCATCGACATCGAGTACCCGGGTTTATTTTTTAAGGATGGCAGCTGGGTTTACCCGAAACATTGGTGTGCGGCGTTGGTACAACATGAAAATATCGAGGTGTGTTATCACACCCATATTAAAACCCTAGAGCAAACAGCCGAGGGCGCTTGGCAGGCCCAGCCCAGCGAGGGGCCACCTTTCACTGCCAAGGTCGCGGTGGTGTGCAGCGCCTTGCAGGCTGTGGATTTTGAGATGCTGAGTTTTCTGCCGCTCAAGGGCATACCCGGACAGGTGAGCCAAGTGGACGCCCCACAGTTAACCCTGAACACCATTTTATGTGGCACTAATTATGTGGCACCGACCCTAAATGGCCAACTCAGTTTTGGTGCCACCTTCCGCATCAACAGTAGCGACTTAAGCGAGACCGAAGCAGATCACGTAAAAAACCTGCATAATTTACAGCTCAGCTTTCCGGGGGTGGCCCAACAATTAACGGGCACAGAGGCAATATCGGGGCGCACCTCGGTACGCTGTAGCACGCAGGACTACACCCCTATCGCCGGGCCCATCTGCGATGCTAATAAATTTAAGCGTGAATTTAGTGAGCTGAGTAAAAACAAGCGCTGGCAGTTCTACAAGCATGCACCCTTTTTAAAGGGCTTGTATGTGAACCTAGGGCACGGCTCCCGAGGGTTAACCTCTGCCCCTATCTGTGCCGAGTTGGTGGCCAGCCAGATCAATGATGAACCTTTGCCCATGGCAAAAAAGCTGGCGCAGATAGTGAACCCCAACCGGTTTTTAGTGAAGGGGCTGATAAAATAGGCCACGAATTCAACTTCGAAGGGCATCATTCTATTTTCCCGCCAGC
>CAJXIK010000061.1 GCA_913054445.1 uncultured Bermanella sp. | reverse complement strand
GGCCACGGGGTGGCCTCCTACGCAAGAAAAAATCCGTTCGGTGGGCTAGGCATTAAGCTCGGTTAGATGTATTAATTCCCAGACTTTGCAGCGGTACGCTGTGGGGATGGGGGTTAATACAGCTAACTGGGCAAGCTTAAATCTAGGGGTTTGAGGTGGCTAGGAGAAGGTCGGCCACGGGGTGGCCTCCTACGCAAGAAAAAAGCCTTATTACAGGCTTAGGGTTTTCTCACCACGAGCAATGCCCGACACTCCGGTACGCACGGTTTCCAGGATACAGTTTGCGCCGATGGCTTCTATGAAGGCTTCCAGCTTCGCGGTCGTGCCGGTTAGCTGAATGGTGTAGACGCTGGCGGTCACATCCACAATTTGGCCACGGAATATGTCTGAGGTGCGCTTAATTTCGGCGCGCTGGGCACCGGATGCCTTCACCTTAATTAACATCAGTTCACGCTCTAGGTGCGCACCCTCGGTGAGATCCACCAGCTTCACCACTTCGATCAGCTTGTTTAACTGCTTAGTGACTTGCTCCACCTCACGCTCGGTGCCCGAGGTGGTGATGGTCATGCGCGAAAGTGTCACATCTTCCGTGGGCGCAACCGTTAGCGTCTCGATGTTGTAAGAGCGCTGTGCAAACAGGCCCACAACGCGCGCCAAGGCACCGGGTTCGTTTTCCAGCAGAATAGAAATTATGTGTCTCATTAGGTGCGCTCCGTTTTACTTAACCACATGTCGCGCATGGCACCTGTGGGAACCTGCATTGGGTAGACGTGTTCGTCTGGGTCGACCGCCACGTTGATGAACACCAAGCGATCTTTGTACTTGCCAAAGCAGTCATCCAACACACCTTGCAGCTGGTCCTTGGTATCGACCTGCAAACCCACATGCCCGTAAGCTTCGGCCAGCTTCGCCCAGTCTGGCAGGGATTCCATGTAAGAGCTGGAATGACGGCCTTCGTAGTTCATGTCTTGCCACTGGCGCACCATGCCCAAATAACCGTTATTGAGGCAGAAAATCTTAACCGGAATACCATACTGCAAGCAGGTGGACATCTCTTGAATGTTCATCTGAATGGAGCCTTCGCCGGTCACACACACCACCATCTCATCTGGGTAGTTCATCTTCACGCCCATGGCCGCCGGAAAACCAAAGCCCATAGTGCCCAAGCCGCCGGAGTTGATCCACTTGTTAGGTTCATCAAACTTATAATACTGAGCGGCAAACATCTGATGCTGACCCACGTCGGAACAGATATAGGCCTGACCCTTAGTGGCCTTAAACAAACCTTCGATGGCTTCTTGGGGCTTAAGCAAACCGTTATCGTTTTTCTCGTAATGGCCGCCGTGACGCTTACGCCATTCGTCAATCTGGGCCCACCAAGAAACCAAGGCATCGGCATCTGGGGTGACGTCCATCTCTTTGACGATTTCTAAAATTTCATCCAATACGCTGTCTACCGGGCCCACGATGGGGATGTCGATGTCGACGGTCTTAGAGATAGATGAGGGGTCGATGTCAATATGAATAATTTTCGCATCTGGGCAAAACTTATCCACGCCGTTGGTCACGCGGTCATCGAAGCGCGCCCCGATGGCCAAGATAACATCCGCGTGGTGCATGGCCATATTGGCCTCGTAAGAACCGTGCATGCCCAACATGCCAAGGCTCTGGCGATCGGTGCCAGGGTAAGCACCCAAGCCCATGAGGGTTTGCGTGATGGGGTAATTTAATCCCCGTACTAGGCTGCGCAATTGCTCAGACGATTTGCCCAACACCACACCGCCGCCAGAATAGATCATGGGGCGTTTGGCCGCCAACAAGATTTCCACGGCCTTGCGAATCTGGCCCGTGTGGCCTTTTTGTGGTGGCGAGTAAGAACGAATCTTAACCTTCTTGGGGTAAGCGTACTCATAGCGGTCGTTGGGAATCGTCATGTCTTTTGGCAAATCGATGACCACAGGCCCAGGACGCCCAGAGGTGGCAATATAGAAGGCTTTCTTCACCACCTCAGGGATTTCACTGGGGTGCTTGATGCTAAAGCTGTGCTTCACCACGGGGCGCGACAGGCCCATCATGTCGGTTTCCTGGAAGGCATCGCCACCAATTAGGTGACTGGGCACTTGGCCGGTGATGACGATCATGGGAATGGAATCGGAAAACGCGGTGGCAATACCGGTGATGGTATTGGTGGCACCAGGGCCCGAGGTGACCAGCACCACACCGGGTTTGCCGGAGGCGCGCGCGTAACCATCGGCCATGTGGGTGGCCGCCTGTTCGTGACGCACCAAGACGTGCTTCACCGCGCTCTGCTGGTAAAACGCATCATAGACATGCAACAAGCTACCACCTGGGTAACCGTAAACATACTCAACACCCTCTTCATGAAGGGAGCGTACTAACATTTCTCCGCCGGAAAGTAATTCCACCGTTGTTTCCTCTCATCCACTGCCCACCTAATGTGAGCTGGAAAATCATCGCAATAGAATGGCTGACATTAAAATAGACTCGTCAAGACTACCGCACCATACTGGCCTGGCCAGTGATAGGGGTGATGAAGCAGTTATAATGATTCATCGAATTGGGCTGCATATTCGGCAAGCCAATAAATTTGGCTGGAGCGAGGTCATCGGCTCCAGAAGACCACAAAATTTACCCGTCGGGGTGACCGACACTGAGCATGAATTTTGGGGGGCTAATTTTGACAGCCACAGCCTCTAAGTCAAGGAAAAGCCTTGATTTTGCTTGACATTTAACCGGTTTATCAAGTTATGCTTTGCTTTTACAGCGAATTGGTTACAGTCGCCCTACGGATGCAGCATGACTAGCCCAACAGACGGAACAAAATGAAACACTTAACCTTATTTTTTGTAATGGCTTTAGCCGCCCTCTCCTCATCGAGCCAGGCCGGCCAGGTATACAAGTGGCTAGACGAAGACGGCAATACTCAGTTCTCACAATTTCCGCCAGATGTGGAACAGCAGGCCGAGCCCCTCGACGTTAAGACACAGAAGAGCATGAATGCCGCCCAATCTAAGGAACAGCTAGAATCCATGCGCCAACAACTGCTAGAGAGCAGCGTGGAGCGCAACACCGACAACGAACAAGATAAACTAGAGCAAGAAAAAGCCGAGCGCATGGCGCAAAATTGTGTCAAAGCCAAACAACAGCTCAGGGATTTAGAGAGCAATGGTCGCCTCTATCGGGCCCTAGAAGATGGCGGACGCCACTGGTTTGATGAACAAGAGCGTGCGCAAGCCATCACCGCCGCCAAGGAGCAGGTGAAGGGGTTCTGCACTAAATAAGCGCAAGCGCGCGTCACTCAAGCCAGATGCAGCTGGCCTGGCGACCGCACACACCATCACGGCGGTAGCTGAAAAAACGCGCCTCATCGCTGAAGGTGCAAAGCTCCCCACCATAAATATTCGTTATACCGCAGCGCTGCAAGCGCAACCTAGCCAAGACATACAAGTCCGCCAGCCATTTACCCTGCTGGCTGCCCTCTGTAAATGCCACCTTAGCAGCGGGCTGCTGCCCACAGAAAGCCGCGTACACCTCCTGCCCCACCTCAAAGTGAGCGGGGCCGATGGCTGGCCCCAACCATACGAAGATAGACTCAGGCCCATCATTAAAGCTGGCCAGGGTATTCTCTAATATGCCATTTAACAGCCCCCGCCAGCCTGCGTGGGCGGCGGCCACTTGGGTGCCTGCCTCGTTGCAAAATAGCAGCGGCAGACAGTCGGCCGTCATCACGCAGCACACTTGATGCCGCTGCTGGGTAAAACTGGCATCGGCCTGTTGTGACCGTTGCGACCGTTGTGACGACTGGCTTAAGTTGGCATCCAGCACTCGGGTGCCATGCACTTGGCTCAACCACAGGGGGGAATTGGGCAGGTATTGTGCGAGCAGCGCCCTATTCTGCGCCACCCGCTGCGGGCTATCGCCCACATGCTCGCCCAGATTCAAGGCATCGTAAGGAGGCAGGCTACCCCCCCCCAAGCGGGTGGTTTGCAACGCCTTAACGTTGCGCGGCGCAGGCCAGTGCGGCGTTATAAAATACGGCGCTATAAAATGTGACACTGCGATTAATACTCGGTATCTTCTGCCATTTCTGCATCGTGCTTGAGTTCATCCAGCAACGCATTGAAGTCATCGGGTAGAGGCACTTCCCACTCGACGATTTCATCTGTGGCCGGGTGATACAGCTCGATATGCTTAGCATGCAGGGCCTGGCGCGGGAACTTGCGCAACACCTCACGCAGCTCGTGGCTCACCCCTTTGGGCAGACGCACACGGCCGCCATAGGTGCCATCGCCCACCAACGGATGCTGAATGTGCGCCATGTGCACCCGAATTTGGTGGGTACGACCGGTCTCTAGCTTCACCCGAATATGGGTGTGGCTGGGAAACTTCTCCAACACACGGTAATGGGTGATGGCGTCTTTACCCGTGGGATGAACCGCCATTTTAGTGCGGTCCTTGTCGTGACGAGCGATGGGCTCGGTGATGGTACCCCCGCCGGTCATGGTCCCTTGAGTGACGGCCTCGTATTCACGGCCCATCTCACGGCTTTGCAGTTGCTCGACAATATGGTTTTGCGCTTGCAGGGTCTTGGCCACCACCATCAGGCCCGTCGTGTCCTTATCTAGGCGGTGCACGATACCAGCGCGGGGAATGTTGGCCAACGACGGACAATGGTGCAACAAGCCGTTAAGCAAGGTGCCCGTGTAGTTGCCCGCTGCCGGGTGCACCACTAGGCCCATGGGCTTGTTGATCACGATGATGTGCTCGTCTTCATAGACAATATCGAGACTCATCTCCTCTGGCAGCCACTCCCCTTCTGGCTGTAGGGTTACATCTAGACACATGAGTTCCCCTCCCACCAGTTTCTCACGGGGCACCAGTTGCTTGCCGTCCACCCTTAATTGGCCATCTAATATCCAGGTTTTTAGCCTAGAACGGCTGAAATCCGGGAACAAAATGGCCGCTACTTGATCGAACCGCTTGTTGCCCAGTTCGTTGGGAACCTTAATAGTTTGTTGAATTTGCTCAGACATCTTGGTGACAGTCACACCCTATGGTTAAATTGCAGTCTTAAACGACCCTATATACACTAGCTAGCTACTCTCAATAATAAAGATTATATCAGATAGAACTATGCGAATAATTATCATATTACTGGCCGTGATCACATTGACCGCCTGCTCCAGCAGTAGCAAACGCCCCAACACCGAATTAACCGAGCAAGAAATCTACCAAAAGGCCATTACCGCCATAGAGGATGAGAACTTTTTTCTCGCGGTGGAATCCTTCCAAAAGCTTGAAAGCCGCTACCCATTTGGTAATTTCAGCGAGCAGGCACAACTGGAGATGATCTATGCCCAGTATAAGTCCCAAGACCTAGAAAACGCTCGCGCCAGTGCCGAGCGCTTCATTCGCCTCCACCCCGAGCATAGCAACGTGGACTATGCATACTACCTCAAGGCCCTCACCACCTATGAACTGGGCCTAAGCTTAGTCGAGCGTTACTTTGCCGACGAGCAGGCGCAGCGCGATGCGCAACCTGCCCGCGACTCCTTTCAGGAGATGTTCGAGCTAATCCGTAAGTTCCCCCACAGTGCATACGCCCACGACGCACGCCAGCGCATGATTTATTTGCGCAACCGCTTGGCATTGCACGAAATACACGTGGCCCACTACTACCTAAAGCGCCATGCTTTCCTTGCCGCCGCCAATCGCGGTAAAAACATCGTAGAAAACTACCAAGGCACAGATCATGTGGCAGACGGCTTGGCACTGATGGTGGAAAGTTATGAGCTACTGGGCCAGCAAGGCCTAGCAGATAAGAGCCTAGCGGTATTAACCGCCAACTTCCCCGCCCACCCACAGCTAGTAGATGGCGAGTTTCAGCACAGCGACTGGGCGCAAAAAGATCACAAGAGCATTTGGAATGTGGTGACCTTTGGCTTAATTGACTAGCGCAGCGCTAGATTCCCACAATAGGCTGCAAACCTGTGCCAACCTTAAAACCGACTCTGTGTCGGTTTTTTTGTGGCGGCGACTAAGATTTTGCTTTCTGTGACGGATTAGCCGCCCCTAAATACCCGACTTCCAGCCGTTGGTAATGGGATAACGGCGGTCCCGCCCAAAACCACGCTGGGTCAGACGCACCCCCACAGGGGCCTGGCGACGCTTATATTCGTTCACATCCACCAGCCACAACACCCGCTTAACCACGTCGCTGTCGAAGCCTTCTTCGATGATGCACTGGGCGCTGCAATCTTCTTCTATGTATAAACGTAATATTTCATCCAAGATATCGTAAGACGGCAAGGAATCCTCATCCACCTGATCGGGTGCCAACTCGGCGGAGGGCGGGCGGGTGATGATGCGCTCGGGGATCACCTCGCCTAGGGTATTGCGATAACGGGATAATTCGAAGACTAGGCTCTTAAACACATCCTTTAGCACCCCGTAGCCACCGGCCATGTCGCCATACAAGGTCGCGTAGCCCACCGCCATCTCGCTCTTGTTGCCCGTGGTCAGCACCATGGAGCCTTTCTTATTGCTCATGGCCATGAGCATCACCCCACGGCAGCGGCTCTGTAGATTTTCTTCTGTGGTATCCACCTCAGTGCCGGCAAATTCATCGCTCAACATGCCCATGAAGGCATCGTACATGGGCTCGATGGGCAGCACCTTATAGCGCACCCCTAAGCGCTTGGCCTGCTCTTCGGCATCCACTAGGCTCATTTTCGAGGTGTATTTAAACGGCATCATCACCGCCTCGACACGCTCTTTACCCAAGGCATCTACCGCGATGGCCACGGTTAAGCCCGAGTCTATGCCTCCCGACAATCCCAGTAACACCCCCTTAAAACCGTTCTTATTCACATAGTCGCGCACCCCCAACACCAACGCCTGATAGACGCTTTCGAGGTAGGGGCGGTCTGCGACTAGGGTCCCGCTGATGTTGGTACACACACTCTCTTTAAAGGAAAAATCGACGTAGCTTAGGGACGACTCATAGGTGGCCACACTGGCCCTTAATTCACCGGCGGCATCCACCACCATAGAGCCACCATCGAACACCAATTCGTCCTGACCACCCACCTGGTTCACATAGACGATGGGCATATCCCCTTCTAAAGCACGCTCTTTTAGCAGAGCCTGGCGGTGCACGGGTTTATCTAGGTGAAAAGGCGAGGCGTTTAAATTTAACATCAGGCGCGCGCCAGCGGCACGCGCCGCCGCCAGACTACCCGGATGCCAAATGTCCTCACAGATGCTCAGGGCGGTGGGGATACCATTAATAAGCACCAACTGATCAGACTGGCCAAGCCCTGCGCTAAAGTAGCGTTTTTCGTCAAATACCTGATAGTTGGGCAGATTTTGCTTGGCGTACTCACCTAAACACTGGCCCTCGAAAAACACCCCAGCCATGTTAAACAGTTGACCGTTCACGGCCTTGGGATAACCCACCACAATATGAATAGACAGCTGCGAGGCCTTAATAGCGGCCAAGGCCTCGTTGATGCGCAGCTCGAGGCTGGGACGCAGCAGTAGGTCTTCTGGAGGGTAGCCGGTAAGAGTGAGCTCGGGGAATAATATCACCTGAGCCCCCGCCTGCATGGCTTGCTCGCTGGTTTCCATGACCCGCTGGCAATTGCCAGCAATATCACCCACTAATAAATTTAATTGCGCTAAACAGACCTTAAGATTTTGCTCGGACACCATTACAACCTTGCTTCCAACCCCTAAAGAGCCGTATTGTGCGAGGATTGCATGTTGGGGGCAATCTTTATTGCACGCCAACATCTCAAATTCAGCCCGCTTTTACCCTATGAGTACGGATACCCCCATGAGCCCCCCAGCCGAGCGTCAGCCATCGTTCCACCTCTACAGTTATTTTACCCTGGGGCTGTCCATCTTATTTTTGGCACTGTACGCCCTAGAAGAGCAGCTGCACTGGTGGCAAACGGCCACGCCAAAATTGCTGCCCATCGCCCTCTGGGCTTACCTAGCATTGGCCATCAGCAATGTATGGCGCAGCCATGGCCGGCCGCAAGGAATGGACATGTTTTTAAGCAGTCTAATGGCCGAGATATTGTTTTTGGGCACGCTAATGCTATACATAGCGCCTCTGCAACCAGACATCAGCATCGTCATGCTCATCAGCGTGGGCCTCGGCAACCTCATGCTAAACAAGCGACACGGCTATTTAATCGCCGCCATGGCCACGCTCATGGTGCTGAGCAGCTCATTTATCCACTCCGCCCAGCAGGTAACCGATCACCTATTATCGGGCAGTTTGGCCAGCATCTTATACTTCATGGAGTCCTTCATCATCCAGAGCCTCAAGAGCCGACTGCTGGAGGTGCAAAGCAACGTCATCAAGACTCAGGGGCAGCTGCACAGCGAATCCCGCTTTAACGACCTTATTATCGACCGCATGCACACTGGGGTGTGCGTGGTGGACAATGCCGGGCAAATACTGCGTATTAATCGGGCCGCCAGTGAGCGCCTGGGGGACTTACAGCCGGGCAGCCGCATCCACGCCCCCATGTTCGAACGCTTGCAATATTGGCATGAGCACCACCTCCAAAACGACGAGGCCATGGATGTGCCCCTGCCCACCGGCCGCCTGCAATCTATCCTCCTCTCGTTTGCCGCCATAGATGACCTCTCTACTCTGGTCTTCGTCGAGGATAAGGGCACCGTGGCCAGAAGAGCGCAACAATTCAAACTCGCCTCCCTGGCGCGCATGGCCGCCAGCATCGCCCATGAAATTCGTAACCCGTTAAACGCCATCAGCCACGCCTCACAACTGCTGCAAGAAAGCGAACAACTGAATGCCGACGACCAACGCCTGTGCGACATCATCCTTAACCACAGCGATCGCATGGAGCGCATCATCAAAAACGTGCTGCAAATAAGCCGCCGTGGCAACTCCGAGACGCAATGGATTCCGCTAAATCACTGGTTAACGAGCTTCAGCGCCGACTTCAGCCAGCAGCACCCCGTCACCATAGAGCTCAGCGGCGACGACATGGATGTGCGCTTCGACCCCAGCCAACTGCATCAGGTATTATGGAATCTATGCTCCAATGCACTGCGCTATGGCGAGGCCAGTAGACAGCGCCCCATCCACATTACCCTGAGTAAAATGAAGAAATGGTCGGTCATGACGCTGGAAGATCGTGGCCCCGGCATCGACCAGCAAGAGTTGAATTATTTGTTCGAGCCCTTCCACACCACCTCGGCCTCAGGCCATGGTTTGGGTTTATACCTAGTTAAGGAGTTATGCGAGGCCAATCATGCTGAAATTCGCTATCATGGCAAAGAAAGCGGTGGAGCCTGCTTTGAAATTTTATTTGCCCGCGACTTCGCCACCCAGCAAGATTTAAAGCTCGATTCAGGAAGCCATGCGAACCCATAAACATGCTGAAATTCGTTATCATGGCAAAGAAAGCGGTGGAGCCTGCTTTGAAATTTTATTTGCCCGCGACT
>CAJXIK010000060.1 GCA_913054445.1 uncultured Bermanella sp. | reverse complement strand
CAAATAGTCTGGGCAAATAAAATATCGCCGCAAACCAGCAAATGATGGCGATGAGGTGCAAGGCTTTAACCCACAGCATAATACTTCCTAGTGTTTGTTAATGTAGGGAGGGTCGATGCGCATAGCGCTAATTCGGACTTTGTTGATAGCGATAATGGTTGTGGATTTTATCATGATTGATTATCCCCATCACAGAGGCGACGTTGCTATTTTTGCCCGAGTGAATGCTCAGGCATGTCACCTGCAATGTAGCCATTAAATCCAGCGCCTCCTGTAGGTTGGCTTGCATGGAAATACAGCCACAGGTCTCCCTGTGCGCGGGTATGGCCAGCAGGTCAATGACCATGACGCCGCGTCGCTCTGCCAGCCAGTTGCCCAACCGCTCATCATCTAACAGTAAACTGGCCACATCGCTGGCGGAGATGATGGCGAGGATGGTTTTATCCGTGTCAAATATCAGCAACCATTCTGGGTTGCCTTGCAAGACCAATTGCAACTCATCCACGCTGGAAAACTTACTCACCACTTTGACGTCTTTATCGCTGATGCTGAGCACGCTGCTTTGGCGCAGCATGTGCTCCACTGGGCTAGTGTCGACCGTTAAACCCCTTAATTGCAATAGGCGTGGGAACAGGGCTTTTTGTTTGAATACTTCGCTGGCGGTAAGATTTGCCACCACCACCACCAGCATAGTGGGCAATAAAATGTCGGTGTTGTTGGTGAGTTCTAATAGCGTCATGAGGGCGGTGAGGGGGGCCTGTAGGCAGGCCGACATCATGGCCGCCATGCCCAGCATGGCATAGAAGCCAGATTGACTGGCATGCTCAGGGGCAAGCCAGGCGCCTAGCTCGCCCACTAGCCCTCCGGCACAGGCACCTATGAAAAGCATGGGGCCGATGGCACCGCCGGGTTGGCCCAATCCCAGGTTTAAGCTGGTGATCAGCAACTTGGCTAGGGCAAATATAAACAGGGCAATCCACGGCAGCTGACCGATTAACGCGAGGTTCACGGTGTCGTAGCCTATGCCCATGATCTGCGGAATGGCCAGGGCCAGCAGGCCGTTCAAGAGGCCGATGATAAAAAAGCGCATCAATAAACTTTTAGGGGCCTTTTGTGCGACATTGACACACACCCAGATAAAGAGGGCGGCTAATGTGCCCATGAGCAATCCTTCCAGCACTAAAAACGGAAACTCCAGCAGTGAATGCAGGTGCACTTGGGGCACGTTAAAGGCCGGTTCGCTGCCATAAACCGCGCGCGTCAACAGCGCCCCGGTGACCGCGGCCAATATCACCGGTATCAGGCTAATGAAGCTATAGCCCATGACGATCACCTCCATGGCAAAAATCACCCCGGCAATGGGGGTGTTAAAGGACGCCGAGATGGCCGCCGCCACCCCGCAGGCCAGCAGTAATTGCACATGGTGGCTGGGCAATGCAAACTTTCGCCCCATGATGCTGCCGGTGGCGGCTCCCAAATGAACGGCAGGCCCTTCGCGGCCGCTACTCTGGCCGCTGACCACACACAAGATGCCACCTAAGAATTGTGCGCCGAAGTTACTGGTCGGCATGTGACCCTGATGGTGTTTAATACGTTCCAGTACATGGCTGATGCCCACGATGCGAGATTGTTGGCTAAAGGCTAGGAAGATTAATGCGGTTAATATGGCCCCAGCCATGGGCAGGGTGAACCGTAACCAAGGGGGCAGGCTCTCAAAGTATTCGTGATGGGCACCGGGTAAGGCGCTGTTGAGCGGCACCTCGATGGCCAGACGAAACAACAATATGGTGCCGCTGGTGAGCAATCCGGCAAACGTCCCCGCCAAGGCTAGCATCGGCAGCGCGTCGGACTGGGCAAGCTGTAATCGTAGGCGGCGCAGTAAGGAAGCCATGAATTGTTCTGTCACTTTTTAAAGAAGACGCTATTATAAGGCCCTCTTGAACAAAACGAAAAAGAAGGTGGTAGTGTGATTAATGTAGGTCTGGTGGGCGGCACGGGTTATACCGGTGTTGAGCTGCTACGTATTTTGGTTCAGCATCCGCAGGTTTCCCTTAAAGTGGTGACTTCTCGCGGCGAAGACGGCAACTCGGTAGCGGGCATGTTCCCTAATTTACGACCTTTCACTGATATCTGCTTTAGTGTACCGGATGTGAAAACCCTATGTGAGTGCGATTTGGTATTTTTTGCCACGCCCCACGGTGTGGCCATGGAGATGGCGCCCGAGTTACTAAAAGCGGGGGTGAGGGTTATCGATCTCGGGGCCGACTTTAGAATTAAAGACGTGGTGGAATGGTCCAAGTGGTATGGCTTAGAGCACACTTGCCCCGATCTCGTCGAGCAAGCGGTGTATGGCTTGCCCGAGGTGAACCGGGCGCAAATCAAGAAAGCTCAGTTAGTGGCCAACCCAGGTTGTTACCCCACCGCGGCACAATTGGGATTGTTGCCTCTCATCGAGAGTGGCCTGATCGATGAGCAGGCCATCATTGCCGATTGCAAATCCGGTGTCAGCGGCGCTGGCCGTCAGGCCAAGCTCGGCGGTTTATTGTGCGAAGCCAGCGAAAGCTTTTCGGCTTACGGCGCGGCGGGCCACAGGCACCTGCCCGAAATTAAACAAGGTTTACAAAATGCCAACCAGGGCAAGGATGTGGGCCTAACCTTTGTGCCACACTTAACCCCCATGATCCGTGGCATTCATGCCACTCTCTATGCCAAATTAAAAAACACCGATGTAGATCTGCAAACCTTGTACGAACAGCGTTATAAAGACGAGCCGTTTGTGGATGTGCTGCCCGCCGGTTCTCACCCGGCCACGCGTAATGTGAAGGGCAGCAACTACAACCAGATTGCCATTCATATTCCCCAAGGTGGCGACACTGTGGTGGTGTTGTCGGTCATCGATAACCTCGTGAAAGGGGCGGCTGGGCAGGCGGTGCAAAATATGAATATCATGTTTGGCTACGAAGAGAATGAAGCCATGACGGCACCGGCCATGCTGCCTTAGCAGAGTGGGGGTCGACACCCTAAAATAAGCAAACATAATAATTAAGGATGGCATGCATGACCGTTAAAGGCAGCAAACAAGAAAAATTTGTCGTGGTCAGCTATGACCCCTGGACAAAATTTTGGCATCGCTTGCTTTTGCTGGTACTGGTGGTTGTGCTGGCGGGTGCCAGCTACCTATTTGGTCGCTTCGAGGTGATGGAGGCCCAAGCGCAAGCCATAGCCGAGCGCGATCAGTTAATAGAAGACCTCAAAACAGCCAAAGAAGATGCCACGTCTTATAACCAGCGCGTATTGATGCTGGAAAAAGGCGGTGAGGTGGATCGTCGCTCCACCGAGGGCTTACGCCAAAACATGGTAGACCTGCGTACTCAAATTGCGACCTTGCAAGAAGAAGTGGCTTTCTATAAAGGCATCATGGCGCCCTCCAGCCGCAAGCATGACCTACGCATTCAAAAAATTGAGGTGGAAAAAGCGCTGGCAGCAAGGCGTTTCCGCTACAAGGTAGTGGTCACTCAGGTGGGAACCAACCAAACCTATATTAGCGGTTTGGCGGCGGTGAACATTACTGGCGTGTTAGGCGGCAAGCAAAAAGTGTTTGGCTTGAGGGACTTAACGGATGACGTGCAAGATTACGGCATCAAGTTTAAATTCCGTTATTTTCAAGAGATATCCGGTGAAATGGTGTTACCGGAAGGTTTCATCCCCGAATCCATCGAAGTGGTTTTACAATCTAAAGGTTCAAAGGCCGGTCGTGTTACCCAGACGACGCCATGGCCAGGTAAGGAGCAACAACATGCTAAGCAGTAAAAAGAAGAAGCCAGATTCCTGCGATACTATTATTTCGGTTAAGTCGGAAATCATAGGCGACCTGCATATTAGTGGCGGCCTCATCATAGATGGCCGTATCAAGGGCAATATAATCGCGGACGACGAGACCAATGCCCTAGTACGCATCAGTGAAACGGGTGTGGTTGAGGGGGAGATCCGCGTGCCTAATATTGTGATCAATGGCCGCGTGGCGGGTAATGTATATTCATCGCAGCACATCGAACTGGCTAAGAAAGCCATAGTGAGCGGCGACGTGAATTACACTATGATGGAAATGGTCATGGGTGCCCAAGTGAACGGCAACCTAATTCATCAGGGTGCAGAAGTGTCACGCAAGGGTCGTAAAAGTGCCGAGCCGATCTTATCTAAAGTGACGCTGGGCAAAGAATCTAAAGCAGATTAAAGGGCTGTGCGGTGCTCTCAATAAAAAAAGCACTAAACCCAACTTTGATCAGGCAGATTCCACAGATTGACCGCTGTGATTATTTTAATGGGATTGCCCTATGGCCTAGCCAAACTAAAGTTGACTAAAACAGTCGGTTAATTCCATAATAGCAGCCATCAATCGTGCCATTCTGAAGGTTTAGCTGTATGAACGTTCTCTCTCTTACCTCCTCTGCGGTGAAAAAAATGCAGACGTTACTGGAAGATGAAGGTGACGACAGCTTGTGCCTGCGGGTATTCGTCACCGGTGGCGGTTGCTCAGGCTTTCAATATGGCTTCACCTTCGATACCGAAATAGCCGAAGACGACGCCCAAATAGATCAAGCTGGGGTGCGCGTGCTGGTGGATTCATTGAGCTACCCCTACCTAGATGGGGCCAGCGTCGATTACCAAGAAAGCCTAGAGGGCTCCAAATTTGTGGTCTCTAACCCTCAAGCCGCGGCCACCTGTGGTTGTGGTTCGTCCTTTACCATCTAAATGAACACATTACGGGCTCTGCGCCACGCCTCGCTATTTCTGCTGCTATTATGGCTGACGAACCTAGCGGTGGCGGCAGAGCAAAAATTTATTGCCCAGCTACATGCCAACACGCCTCAAGAGTTGGCTGACCTGCTAGACCGAGCCGAGAGTTGGGCGCGGCAGTCTAAAACCTACCCTAAATACCCCATATCCATCGTCTTGCATGGCCCCGAGGTCAATGTCTTCATCAAGCAAAATTATGGACGCTATCAGGCCCTTGTGGATCAGGCGGCCAAGCTAGATGCGTTTAAGGTGGTGGATATTAAGATCTGTGAGCGCTGGATTGGCTTCAATAATATCGAGCGTAATCAGCTGCCGCCTTTCGTGGATACCGTCCCCTATGGCCCAGCCGAAGAACGGCGCTTAATCGAGGCGGGTTACCAAAGCTTTTAAGCGAGGGTTGCCGGATTAAAACTCAGGCTGAAAAATCAGCAGGCTAAGTCTCAGCATCCGCTAGCGCGGGTATATCGCCCCTAATATTCTGCCCCCTTTGGCCCCCGTTACCTGCGGAACATTGGCCACCTCACGCTCGATGCACTGTTTGGCCAGCCAAGCAAAGGCCATGGCTTCTATACACTGTGGGTCATGGCCCAGTTCGGCGCTCGAGAGCACCCCAAAGCGGGGCAGCCGCTCTGTTAGGCGGCTCATTAAATATAGGTTTAAGGCCCCGCCCCCGCACACAATAACGCGTCCACGTTGGCTGAGCTGTTCTATCTCTCGAGCGATACTTTCTACGGTTAATTGTGTGATGGTCGTCATGACATCGGCCGTCGGCACGATGGCTTCCTGCGCGTCTAGCTGGCGTTGCAGCCACTCAAGGTCGAACAGCTCGCGGCCGGTGCTCTTGGGTGGTGGCAGCTTAAAGAACTCTTCACGCAAGAGTTGTGCAAGCAGGCTCGTGTTTAACTGCCCGCTGGCGGCCCAAGCACCGTCTTTATCGAAGGGTTGGTTTAGGTGCTGTTGACACCAAGCATCCATCAGCACGTTGCCCGGCCCGGTATCGTGTCCCTCGGTGCCGCCTGCGGCTGTTAGTCTAGAGATATTGGCCATGCCGCCAATGTTCACCACAAAGGTATCGGACTGGGCCTGTGCTTGAGTCTGCGCCTGACGAAACAGAACCCGGTGAAAGGCAGGCACTAAGGGGGCCCCTTGTCCGCCCGCCGCCATGTCGCGGCTGCGAAAATCACACACCACGTCAATGCCACAGGTTTCGGCCAACAGTGCGCCGTTAATGAGTTGCACACTATATGCGGGTGGGCGGTGGCGTACGGTTTGACCGTGACAGCCGATGGCAGAGATGTCGCCGCGGGGGATGTTATGTTGCTCAAGCAGGGCCTGCACGCTGCTTGCGTATAGCTTGCTTAATTCATTGCTGAGCATGTAAGCGCGGTGGAGTTCATCCTGTGAGCCGTCGCACAGGGCCAGTATGGAAGCCTTCATGGCTAGATCGAAATCAAGGTGATGCTGTGCGAGCAGCGTCATCTGGCCCTTGTCGAAGCGCATCAACACCGTGTCGATGCCGTCTAGGCTCGTGCCCGACATCTGTCCTATGTAATAGCTCATTGCTGAGACGCAAAGTAATCACCAAATAAATGGCTTTCCAGTTGCATCACCATCACCTGGGCGTAGCGCATAAAGTGATCTTTTTGTGTTTTATCTATGGGCTTAGCGTGGGGCAGACGTACCTTGAGCGGGTCACGATGGGTGCCGTTAACACGGAATTCATAATGTAAATGAGGACCGGATGCCAAGCCAGAGCTGCCCACATAAGCCACTACCTGCCCTTGTTTCACCCGTTTGCCCACGCGCACTCCGCGCCTAAAGGCTTTTAGGTGGGCGTACAGGGTGGTGTAGCTGGTGCCGTGTTGCAATATTAGTACGCGGCCATAGCCGCCCTTGCGCCCGGCAAATATCACCTTGCCATCTCCCGCCGCCTTGATGGGGGTGCCGCGGGCGGCCGCATAGTCCACGCCGCGATGGGCACGAATCTTATGCAGGATAGGGTGCTTGCGGCGCAAATTAAAGCGCGAACTGATGCGCGCGAAATCCACCGGAGTACGCAAGAAAGCCTTGCGCATGCTTAGCCCCTTGGGGGTGAAGTACTGGCTGTAGCCCTTGGCATCCTCGAAGCGAATGGCGGTATAGGTGTTACCATGATTCTCGAAGCGGGCCACGAGTATGTCCCCGTCACCCACTTTTTTGCCGTTTAAGTACTCTTCTTGGTAAATAAGGCTGAAGTTATCTCCCTGGCGTATGTCTAGGGCGAAGTCCACGTCCCAGCCGAAGATGGTGGCCAGTTCCATGATTAGGTTATTGCTCATGCCTGCTTCTAGGCCTGCCTCAAATAGGGAGCTATCGATGGTGCCTTGGGCAAAGGTTTCAACGATATCGGGTTGTAACAGTATTCTCTGGCTAGTAACGCCATCGGCTCCCTGGCTAAACTCGAAGCTTTCAAATAACGATTTTTCGAGGCGAAAGCCTAGTAGTTTTTTATCCGTGCTCAGTCGTAAGCCAACCTTGTCCCCCGGATTTATCTTGCTAAGAATCTTGCCGTGTTCGCTTAGGGTGAGTCTATATAAGGCTTGTGACGGCAGGCCCCGGTCTTGAAATAACTGGGCCAGAGTATCCCCGGGTTTAATCGTTTGCATGTGCCAGCTGGGGGCGCTTTTTTGGGCCTGCTCCGCTGGCGCAGCGGGTAGGGGCAACTCATAGGCATAGGTACGGCGCTCCAGCTCTTGCTGCACAGGAATGAACATTAATAGTGCACTGACAAACAAGCAGGTGAGCCCCAAGGCGATCCAGTGCCGCTTGGGTAATAGATTGAATGTGGAGAAGTCCTTAGGATTCATGGGCTTGCCTGTATTTTTGGACGCTTAGCATACCACCCCCGTCTGGAATTTGAAGGTTACAATTAATCAGTATAAGAGACGGTGGGCAGTTATTCAGGGTAATCGCTAGAGACAACCACCGGCAAATACGTTAATTTGCCCCCCTCTTATTTAGTAACGAATATTTTCTAGGTTTAGCACCATGACAGCGGCATTAATAGACGATTTAAAAGCACGTGGCTTATACAACGATTGCACCGGCGTCCATGAGCTCGTCGAGAAATTAGAATCTGGCTGTCAGACCCTTTATTGTGGTTTTGACCCCACGGCAGACAGTCTGCATATAGGCAGCCTAGTACCCTTGTTGGTATTGAAGCGCTTTCAGCAGGCCGGTCACCGCCCGCTTGCTTTAGTAGGTGGGGCCACAGGTCTTATCGGCGACCCCAGCTTTAAGGCGGCCGAGCGTAAATTAAATGGCCCACAGGTGGTGGGTCAGTGGGTGGATAAGCTTAAGGCGCAGGTGAGTCGCTTCATCAATTTCGACAGCGGTGAGTCCAGCGCTAAGGTCGTGAACAACCTCGACTGGGTGGGCGACATCAATGTGCTGGATTTCCTGCGTGATGTGGGCAAGCACTTCTCGGTGAATCAGATGATTCAAAAAGAATCGGTTAAGCAACGCCTAAATCGTGAGGGGGCCGGTATTTCCTTCACCGAGTTCAGCTACATGATCTTGCAGTCCTATGATTTCGCCGAGTTAAACAAGCGCGAAGGCTGCATCCTGCAAATTGGGGGCTCAGATCAGTGGGGTAATATCACCGGTGGTACCGAGTTGACTCGGCGCATGCATGGTAATCAGGTATTCGGCTTAACTCTGCCGTTGGTGACTAAGTCCGATGGCACAAAGTTTGGCAAGACCGAGAGCGGCACCATCTGGCTAGACCCTGCGAAGACCTCTCCCTATGGTTTCTATCAGTTCTGGATGAATACCGCCGATGCCGATGCCTATAAGTTTCTAAAGTATTTCACCTTCTTATCTATAGATGAAATAGATGCCATCGAAAAAGCCGATGGCGAAATACAGGGCCGTAAGAGTGCCCAGGGTATCTTGGCGTCTCAAGTCACCGAGTTACTGCATGGTGCGGATGGCCTGTTGGCGGCCAAGCGCATCACGGATGCCTTGTTCTCTGGAGACGCCACCCGCCTTTCTGAAGACGATCTAGAGCAAATCAAGCAAGATGGCCTGCCCAGCAGCGATCTGTTGGCAGCAGATCTTATGGATAAACCGCTCACTCAGTTATTGGCGGACGCAGGCTTGGGTCAGGGTAAGCAGATAAAAGATGCCTTAGGTCGCAACGCAGTATTGGTGAATGGCGCAGCATACGGCATGGACGCGCTGATGGCCGCCGAGCAGATCTTTGCTTCACAAAATGCGCTGTATGGTCGTTTTTTCATCATTAAGTTGGGTAAGAAGAAGCATCACCTGTTCGAATTAAAATAGTCTAGGCACTTTTTTAAAATAAGTATTGACCCTGTTTCGAATCTACCTATAATGCGCGCCTCCTCAAACGGGAAGCGCGTTTTCTTTTTAGAATTCTTAAGAAGTTAACCCTGTTTAAGGTGTTTGTTTTTTCTTCGCTAAAACGAAAAAAACCAAGCAAAACAAAGTGTTGACAGCTAATCGAAACACTGTAAAATGCGCCTCCGCTTCGGGGTGAAACCTAAAGCGCAACGCAAAACTTTGAAAGCTTGCTAATAAAAACTTTCAAACAAAACGTTGACAATCAGATGCGAATCAGTAAAATACGCATCCGCTTTGAGAGATAAGCGACAAGATAAGCCAGTCCGAGCGACGGTTTAGATCTTTAAAAACGAATTCAGACAATTCGTGTGGGTACTT
>CAJXIK010000059.1 GCA_913054445.1 uncultured Bermanella sp. | reverse complement strand
CCGCCCATATCTGGCATGGCAGGTGCGCCGCCTTCAGCAGGAACATCGGCTACCATGGCTTCGGTGGTGATCATCATGCCACCGATAGACGCAGCTGCTTGCAATGAAGAGCGCGTCACCTTAGTAGGATCAAGAATACCCATGGCAATCATGTCGCCGTATTCGCCGGTGGCGGCATTAAAACCGAAGCTGCCTTCGCCCGACTTCACTTTGTCTACCACCACTGAGCTTTCGTCACCGGCGTTATCGGCGATTTGGCGCATGGGCGCTTCCATGGCACGCAAGGCCAGGGCGATGCCCACGTTTTGATCTTCGTTGTCGCCGCTGACTTTTACATTGCCAATGGCGCGCACTAGGGCAACACCGCCGCCGGCTACCACGCCTTCTTCGACCGCCGCGCGGGTCGCTTGCAAGGCATCTTCTACGCGATCTTTTTTCTCTTTCATTTCGATCTCTGAACCGGCACCGACCTTAATTACGGCCACGCCACCCGCCAGCTTAGCCAGACGCTCTTGCAACTTCTCTTTGTCGTAATCAGAGCTAGACGCTTCAGATTCGGCACGAATTTGTTCGCAACGAGACTTCACTTCGTCTTGGTTGCCAGCGCCATCAACGATGACAGTCATCTCTTTGTCGATCACTACTTTCTTGGCGGTACCTAGGTCATCCATGGTCGTGGTTTCTAGGCTCATGCCGATCTCTTCAGAGACTACCTTACAACCGGTAAGAGTGGCGATGTCTTGCAACATGGCCTTACGACGATCACCAAAACCAGGAGCCTTAACCGCAGCCACCTTGAAGGTGCCGCGCATGGTATTCACCACGAGCGTTGCGAGGGCTTGGCCTTCGACGTCTTCGGCGATGATCAGCAGAGGGCGGCCCGACTTGGCTACCGCTTCCAATACTGGAATGATTTCTTGTAGGTTGTCGATTTTCTTATCGGCTAGCAGAATAAGCGGGTTTTCCAATTCAACATTCATTTTTTCCTGATTGTTGATGAAGTAAGGAGACAAGAAGCCACGGTCAAACTGCATGCCTTCAACCACTTCTAGCTCATCGGCCAAGCCAGAACCTTCTTCGACGGTGATCACGCCTTCTTTGCCCACTTTGCCCATGGCTTCGGCAATTAGCTCGCCCACGGTTTCATCGGCGTTGGCAGAGATAGTACCCACCTGAGCGATGGCCTTAGTGTCGACGCAAGGCTGAGACAGCTTGGCCAGTTCGGCCACTACGGCAACCGTGGCTTTATCTATGCCGCGCTTAAGGTCCATGGGGTTCATGCCCGCGGCCACTGACTTGAGGCCTTCGTTGATGATGGATTGTGCCAACACGGTAGCAGTGGTGGTGCCGTCACCGGCCTTGTCGTTGGCCTGCGAAGCCACTTCTTTTACCATCTGCGCGCCCATGTTTTCGAACTTATCGGCCAGCTCGATTTCTTTGGCCACAGAGACACCATCTTTGGTGATGGTGGGCGCGCCGAACGATTTATCCAACACGACGTTACGACCCTTGGGGCCTAGAGTAACTTTTACCGCATCGGCTAGAATGTTTACGCCAGCCAACATCTTGTGACGAGCGCTCTCGCCAAATAATACGTCTTTTGCCATGGGGAAAAATCCTTAAAAAATAAATGTGTGGTGATATGGGTGTCGGTTATTTTTACTGCGAATGAATTACGCTTCGATGACGCCGTAAATTTCACTTTCGCTCATGATTAGCAGCTCTTCGCCGTCAATTTTTACGGTGTTAGAACCGTATTGACCAAATAAAACCACATCACCCACACTCACCGCCATGGGCTGAACTTCGCCATTTTGCAAGATGCGACCAGTACCCACGGCCAGCACTTCACCTTCGTTAGGTTTTTCGGCGGCGGCACCGGGCAAGACGATGCCACCCGCTGTTTTGGTTTCTTCTTCTTTACGGCGAACAACAATACGGTCGTGCAGTGGACGAATTTTCATCAATGAATCTCCAATGTTTATATTTATTACGTTCTCAAAATGGGGCCGCTACAACAGAATTCAACACCCAGAGTTATTTATTTCGTGAATTTATCGCCTGCATCAATCTTCGCGGCGAAATTGCCCGTCGATGGTGTTCTGTTTATGAGCAGATTGCGCTCGATTCGCGCGGGCGCTGAGGGCTTTTTCTAATATCGTGGTGGCGCAAGCCTCGCGGGCGAACGGCAACAGCAGCAGCGCGCCCATGGCATCGGAGACAAACCCTGGAATCATCAACATGACACCCGCCAACAGCAACAGTATGCCTTCTACCACTGCCATGGCTGGGGCTTCCCCTTGGGCCAACTGGCTCTTGGCCGCGTAAAAAGTGCGCACGCCCTGAGTTTTCACTAGGGTGATGCCGGTGACGGCAGTCGCTAGGGTTAATAATATGGTCCACAGGGCGCCTATGTGCCCCCCCACCTGAATAAACACTACCACTTCAATTAGGGGTATTAATAGAAACAAGGCTAAAAATCGCATGACAACTCTCTTTTAATAGATAGCTAACTTAATTGTGGTGTTGTTTTTGCTTTTCAAGAGTTAACTCCAAATTTTGACACGAGACTATCATGGTGGAAATACTCGAAATCCTCGATACCAGCATCAAGGTCTCCTTGGGGGCGTTGATTACCGGGCTATCGGGCTATTGGTTGTCTGGCATGCGAGTGAAACAGAGCCGTAAACAACGACAGACCGAGCACCGCCGAGACTTAATGGAGGGCATCGCCCAGCAGGCCGAACAAGTACATCATGTCTTCATGAAGTACTTTGAGTTGATTCAAGAATACATGAACGCCACGCAGAACCGCTACGACTGGCCCCAGGGACGCCGCTCCGAACTGTATCTGGTGATCGATGAACTCGTGCAGTGTTTCAACGAACTCACCGCCGCCGAATCCAAGTTGCTGCTGCTGGACGAGAAGCCCCTTTATAAAAGCCTGCGTAAGTTCAGAAGCAAAGTGATTTTTTTTCGCCGCCACTATTACATAGACAAGACCGACCTCAATAATCAGGAGGCGCAAGATATAAAACGGGAGGTGAGCAAGCTGCGGGAACAATTTTTCGATGCCCTTAGTGACCGCTACGGCCAAGTTTAAAAAACACTTCGTTGTGTAGACCGCTTGCCACCCTCGGGTGGCTTTTTTATGTGCGCTGACGAATGTTGAGGGATTTATTGGCCAAGTAAACCAAAATGAGTACCGGCAAACCAATGCACGAGGCAATCACGAAGAACGAAGTGTAACCCAGGCTATCTACGATACCGCCAGAGTAACCCGCCAGCAACTTAGGGATGAGGGTCATGAGGGAGGAAAACATCGCATACTGCATGGCCGTGAAGCGTACATCGATCAAGCTAGACAGGAAGGCGATGAAGGCCGAGGTGGCGATGCCGGCGACGAGGTTATCGGCCGCCACCACAAAATAAAGCACATGCAGGTTATGGCCGCTGTATACCAGAACGATAAACAGTAGGTTGGTCAGCACCACCAACAGCGCCCCGATGAACAAGATTTTCATGACGCCAATGCGCATGGCCAATATGCCCCCCAAGAACGCCCCCACTATGGTCATGATTAAACCAAAGACCTTCACCGCGTCGGCGATTTCGGTCTTGCTAAACCCCATGTCCTGATAAAATACGGTGGAAATAACCCCCAGTACAATATCTGAGATTCGATACAAGCCGATCAGTGCCAGCAGCAACCAAGCGGTGCGCATGCCGTAGTTTTCAAAAAAGCTCTTGATGGGCAATAGGTAGCTCACCTCGATCACCTTACGCTCCACAAGTTTGAGCTTAATGGCCAATTTTGCCACCCAGAAGGCGCAGCCGCAGGCAAACAACAGGCGGGCCACCTCCAACAAGAAGTTGCTAAAGTTGGCGTGTTCAAAAAACGCCTTGAGGCCGTCGACCACACCCGCGCTCAACCAAAAACAGGCGATGAATGCCATGACCGACAGGGCAAAAGATAAGACCAAACGTAGGTAATCCTGCGCCAAGAAGGCATGGGTTTTAACGCGGTTAATGGGCTCTTGCATGGCGAGGGTGGTTATAATGCCCACCAGCATAAAGAGGCTCATGCTGTGGTAGGTTAATTTCCAGGCATCGTAGGAATAGGCGTCCATGCGCGTCCCTAAATAGCTGGCCAAATAGAGCGCGCCGGCTCCGGCGACGATCATTCCCAGCCGGTAGCCGGTCACATAGCTGGCGGTCATCATGCCCTGCATGTCGGCATTGGCGGCCTCTATGCGGTAGGCATCTATGGTGATGTCCTGGGTCGCCGAAGAGAACCCCAACAGCACCGCCCCCATGGCCATGTACATGAGTTGGCTCTCTACCTCGGGGTTAGAATAGGCCATCAGGGTGATGGCCAACATGACGCCAAGTTGTGAGACCAATAGCCAAGAACGCCTGAGGCCAAGGCGACGCGTCAACACAGGGATAGGCAAACAATCTACTAAGGGTGCCCACACAAATTTAAACGAGTACCCCAAGGCCGCCCAGCTAAAATACGTCACCGCCGATTTCTCTATGCCTGCCTCACGCAGCCACAGGGACAGGGATGAAAAAATCAGCAGTATAGGTAGGCCAGCCGAGAAGCCCAACAACAGCATATTAAGCACTTGGCGGTGCTTGGCTGCCGCTAGGCTTTCTTTCCAACTGTGGGCATCATTGAGGTTTTTTAACAACTCGAGCCCTTAACGTGATCGCACAACATAGCTACCCTAGTCTTTGAAGTTTTTAAACTGCAATGGCAGAGCGATCTCTTCACTGCCTTTCCAGAGTGCCATGACGTCTTGTAGGTCGTCACGTTTCTTGGCGGTGACGCGAATGCTCTCGCCCTGAATCGCCGCCTGCACTTTCATTTTATTGTCTTTTACCATCTTCACCATGATGCGCGTTAGGTCTTTGTCTAGGCCTTCCTTGAGGGTGGCCAACACTTTAACCTGCTTGCCCGCCCCTTGTGGATCGGCGTATTCAACACAGCTCACCTTAATTTTACGCTTGATGAGGCAGGTTTCTAAGATGGGCTTCATTTGGTCGGTATGAAACTCTTCGTTGGCCAATAACGTAATGACCCCCTCTTTCAGCTCAAATGATGCATTAGCACCTTTCAAGTCGTAACGACGTTCGAGTTCACGGTTGGCCTGATCCACGGCATTGGTTGCTTCGTGGGTGTCTATCTCAGAAACCACATCAAATGAGGGCATGCTTGCCTCCTGTTAGAGTCATTGGTAATCGCTTTCTGCAATTTTAACCAGACGCACAGAAAATTCATTCCTTATTTTTAGCAATTTGCCACAGGCCGCACTTATCGTGCAATTATTAGGCGGGTTGCGACCAGTATTCTCTGGTAAATAACCCAGCTTTAACTATCTTGTAAATATGACTAAAAAAATAAGCTTAGACTTAGCGAATCAAACCTATTATTTACATATTTCCAGCTCGGCCCACCTCCCGATTTTTAGCTCGGTTTTCGCCATCGATTATTTTTTGCAACTCTTAAACCGGCAAGCCAGCATCGAGCTATACGGTTACTGTTTTTTCCCCCACGATCTACACCTGTTACTGCACAGTAAGCTTGCCCCTAGTCACTGGCTAGAAACGTGTTTGCTGCAATACAATCAATGGCACAACGACACCAGTGGTGACAGTGGCTACCTGTTTGATGATGGCCAGACCCAGCAAGTATTGATACAACCCAAGTTTTTGGTGAAGGCATTACGCCATGTGCATAACTTGCCGGTGGCACGTAAACTGTGCAGCACCAGCGACCAATTTTTGTACAGCTCCTACCACGATTACAGCGGCAAGCAGCACACCCAAGTAAAGACCGCCCACATCTTAACCATGTTGTCCCATCACAGTGGCCAACGGGGCAAACGCTTCGAGGATTACATGAGCAGCCAGCGGCTAGTGCCCCACCCGCACAGCCAGTTGGATAACAACGAGTTTTATCTCGCCTATGCCGATGCCAGCTACATTACCCGCGCCATGGCCGACTACGGCGAGGACACTGGCGCAGACATAGAAAATGATCACCAGCAACTTTGGCAGGCGTGCTTAACGGCCTTAAACCATGTGACTCAACTAGATCAAAAAACCTTAATGGGCATCAGCCGCCACCATAACTTACCCGAGGCGCATTACCTGCTGGCTTGGCTGTTTGTTAAGGTGGCTAAGGGGCCGTTATATTTTGCGGCCAAGCGCCTCTCTAAAGACCAAACCACCCTGCAACTGAAAATCAATTCACTCTCTTTACACCACCCTAAAGCCTATTTGCGGTATATTGCCAATTTTTGGCAACAATCAATCACTGCATAACTATGTTAGACATTCACATCTTAGGCACAGGTGCCATGGCTTGCCTGTGGGCCAGCTATTTCCCAACACGGCATAACCTGCACTTTATACAGCGTCACAGTAAGGCTGCGAGCTTTGACTTCGAGAAGAAACCGGGCAACACTTTTATCTCTGGCCACAGCCTGACAAAAGACACCGTTCGCGCCCCCATTAAGCATTTAATTGTTGCCACCAAGGCATTCGATGCCAAGGCCGCCCTAGACAACATTCACCAGCACCTCGCTCAAGATGCGCAAATTTTACTGCTGCAAAATGGCATGGGCAGCCAGCAACTCATCGGCCAAGCTTATGAACAATATGCGGTGTACGCCTGTAGCTCCACCGAGGGTGCCTACAAGAGCGACCCCCACACCCTAGTCCATGCTGGCATAGGTCAAAACCACATCGGTGCCATAACCCAGCTGGCTAAGAACGAAAAATTAAGGCAGTGGCTGCCCGCTGAACACTTTATATGGCAAGCGGATATGGAGCCTATATTATGGCGCAAGCTGATTATTAACAGTGTAATAAACCCACTCACGGTGATTTACCAGTGCCGTAACGGCGAATTAATACAACAAGAAAAAATCCGTCAGCACATGCTGTTGATATGCAAGGAGCTGGATGAACTGCTAGAAAAACTGCCCTTTAAGTTAGACTCTGCCTATTCGTTAGCCACAGGTGTTTGCCAACTCACGGCCAACAACTACAGCTCTATGTACCAAGACTGGCAAAAAAATCGCCCCACCGAAATTGATTTCATCAGTGGTTTTATTGTGCAAGCCTGCCAGAAATACTCGATCGCTTGCCCGCAAAATAAAAAGTTGTTGGCGCAGGTACGACAGCTGCAATCCCATTAAAATAAACACCGAATTCCAGCCTTGGCCCCCGCTACCATCTCCTGTAATCTGCTGACACCTTAAATAATTCTAGCCACTCATTTGATCGTTATGCGCCAATTCTTTCGCCAGCTAAAAGTCAGACACAAGGTATTCATCATACTGGCCGTCGCCATGACGAGTATCTCGACTTTAAACGTCTTGAGTAACGTGTGGCTCGCCTCGCAAAACCCCATTCAGCAGCACATTGCCGCATTAACGCCCTTGCTGTACGCCCCCAAGCAAGTAATAAAAACCAGCCGCCAGTGGCAGCAACACTTAAATAAGCAACAATCCCTGTTCACCATCACAGACACCGGCATGTACAACCATGACGGCCAATTAGTAGATGCCACGCGGGATATTTTTCCGTCACAGTTGAGTCAAATAAGTCTAGCGCAGTTGAACGCCACCAAAGTTTTAATAGCAGGCCCTAAATTTACCCTCATAGCTGAAGTGAGCGCACACGTAACCCGTGCCTTTCTTTATGAGATGGTGATCATCAACCTACTCATGATCATCGCCAGCATTACACTTATCTTAATCATCCTCTATTTTATAAATCGGCTCATCATTCGCCCCATTTTTTCCTTAACCGCCACCACCAACGAAATTGCCATGGAGCACAATTATGCATTAAGGGCACAACGATTTTACCCCGATGAAATCGGCACCCTAGCGGAAAATTTTAACTTCATGCTCAACCGCATCGAACAAGATGACCAGGTGCTGCGCCAAGAAAAAGAAAAAGCCGAACAGGCGCGAAAGCAGGCCATCGAACTCTCGAAAAAAATGCACGACACCAATGAACGATTAGAGTTCGAGGTTAAGGTTCGCGCCCGGGTCGAACACAAGCTGACCGACTTCCAACACTATCTAAACAACATCATCGACTCTATGCCCAGCGCCATCATTGCCGTAGACCATGAACTAACGGTGACCCAGTGGAACAAGGGGGCCAGCCTTATTACCGGCACCCGCCGTGATAATGCCATCTATCAACCTCTAGAAGAATCCTGTGAATTTTTACTGCCGCATGTGGCGCTCATCGGCGACTCATTGGACAATCACAACACCAACAAGGCAGAGCGGGTTGCCTTCACTGCCGATAACGGCAACCGTTACCTAGACATCACCATATACCCACTATTAGACACCACCCGCTCGGGAGCGGTTATAAAAATTGACGACATCACCCAGCGCACGCAGATGGAAGACATGATGGTGCAATCGGAAAAAATGATGTCTCTGGGAGGCTTGGCCGCGGGCATGGCGCATGAAATTAACAACCCCTTGGGTGCCATAATTCACACCGTACAAAATATAAAGCGGCGCTTAGATCCGGCCCTCAAGAGAAACCAAGACGTGGCCAAAATAATGAACAGCGACCTACAACAAATGTGCCGCTACATGGAAGAGCGGGGCATACTTACCTTCCTAGACAACATCAATCAGGCGGGCGAACGCGCCTCGACCATCGTCAGCAACATGCTGCAATTTAGCCGACAAAGCCCCAAGAGCTTGCAGCCACAAAGCCTGCACCACATCATAGACCGCGCCATTAACATCGCCAAAAATGAATACAGTTTGTCCAGCGGCTACGACTTCAAGAGCATAGAGGTGGTTAAAAACTTCGACCTCGGCATACACGACGTGCCCTGTATCCCCTCGGAAATAGAGCAAGTAATTCTTAACCTATTAAAAAATTCGGCGCAGGCACTACAGGGCTACAAGTCACAAAAGGAATGTGCTGAAAACGGACATAGCCAGATCCAAATATTCACCCGCCAAAACGAACAGATGGCCGAACTCATCATAGAAGACAACGGGCCAGGCATGGATGAGGACACCACTCGCCACATATTCGAACCCTTCTTCACCACTAAGGAAGTGGGTTTGGGCACGGGTCTGGGGCTATCTGTCTCCTTTTTCATCATCACCAACCACCACCAAGGGCAAATGCGGGTAGAGAGCACCCTAGGGTCGGGGACTCGCTTTACCATTAGCTTGCCCTTGATCAATCAGGCTGACGACCAGCAAAACCCAAAACAGATAACCTGAGCCAATCCTGCTAACGACCCCGCTACTTAGATCGATTTAGAACATATATTGATATTCCGCTAACCCTTTTGTACTATCGCCGCAAAATTTAGGTCCCAAGTCGTTCGAGACAAGGGTTAAACGGGAAACTGGTGCCGATATTCGTATTTTTGGTTACGAATATCCAGTCCAGTGCTGCCCCCGCAACGGTAAACGATGTTAGATCGTAAGCCCGGATACCGGCCTATTCACACATAAACTGACGTTGCGGTGGGCGACAAGGTGAAGCAATTACCTTGCTGCACGCGCACACCTAACC
>CAJXIK010000058.1 GCA_913054445.1 uncultured Bermanella sp. | reverse complement strand
GCGAATGGGGAGACTCGAACTCCCACGGGCTTGCGCCCACTAGCACCTGAAGCTAGCGTGTATACCAATTTCACCACATTCGCGTTTCTGTTTGCAGGCAAACTAAAACGCCGCCATTATGGAGAGCCTGCTGTGATTTAGCAAGCGCTGGCACCATCAATGTCAAAAAAATGACTTCAATAAATAATACAAAATGGCTAAGTAAGCTGTGATCGAAATTTGGCTTAATGATACACCTCACCACTGAAGCGGCTGTGGCGGCAACCTGCCATGAGCTTTTTAAATTCACTGCTCTTTAAATGAATTAGGGTTTGATGATCCCCTCCCTCTAGAAATATATCTTTCTGATCTGACAGTAACTCGTCATAGACAGAGTCCATGTGGTAGGCGTGACCCACAGGGGGCACGGCACCCGGCTCACAATCCTTGAATATCTTATACACGTCTTGCTCGCTTAATAGATGGAAGTCGCGGCTCATCTCATCTTCCAGCTTATGAAAGCTGATCTTATTGGTGCTGGGTAGGATGGCCATCATGTGCCGCCCTTCGTGGTCTTCTAGCACCACCGCCTTGGCCAACTTCATGGCAGAAATTTGTGCCACCTTGGCTGAGTCTAATGAACTGGCGCTATGGGCATGCTGTATCACGTCGTATTGAATCTGCTGCGCTTGCAGATAATCACTCACTCTGGTGGTAATGCTCATGGTAATCCCCTCGAAATATGCGAAAACCCCGTTAAGTATAGTCCCCCTGCACTATGCCTGCCTGCTGGGCCCTCGTTTGTTTGCAAGCAGAGGCATAAATCGCTGCTAGACTGAACTAAATGCCCCTAAGCCCGTACCCTGTGAGCCATTAATGGACCTAAACACACTGGATAAAAGCCAGCTCATAGAGCACATCAAGCAGCTGGATGCCGAACTGGCCCAGCTTAAGACAGAGCAGTATGGCCGTGAGTTCTTTGCCTCCATCATAGAACACATCCCCATTCCGGTGGCCATACTCAGGGTGCCGCCACCCGGTCAGCCAGCCTGTTATGTTTACCAGTTTGTGAACACCGCCGTGGCCAAGCTCAACAACAAGAGCGTGGCACAACACATAGGCCACACCCTAGAGGAAATTTTAGGCAATGCAGAGGTGGTGGCGGGTATACATGCCAATTTTGAGAGCGTCATTAGCACCGGCAATACTTCGGTTCGAGAAATAGACATTCCCATCGAGGGCACTATGGGGCGTCTCATTGAATATCACTTCCCCATCAAGCAACAGGGTAAGGTTACCGCCGTGGGTGCGGCCCTAGTGGACATTAGCCAGCTCAGCGCGGCACTCAAAGAAGCCGAGACCGCCAACCAGGCCAAGTCCACCTTCTTATCACAGATGAGTCATGAGATACGCACCCCCATGAACGCCATCATGGGCTTCGCGCAGGTGCTGGCCCACCAAGGTGTCCAGAACACTTTCTCCCCTAAACACATGCAGTGCATCGACCACATTTTGCACAGCAGCCAGCAATTGTTGCACATCATCGACGACCTGCTAGATTTATCCCGCATCGAAGCGGGCAAGATGAATGTACTGGTAGAAGACGTAGACCTCAGCGCATTGATGGAGGACACGGTACAGAGCATGTCAAGCATCGCCCAGCACAGCGACATCTCTATTATTTTTCAAGATAAGGCCCAGTTTCGCTGTGTGGTGCGAGCCGATAAGATGCGCCTGACTCAGGTGCTGTTAAACCTGCTATCCAACGCCATCAAGTATAATAATGTGGGCGGAACGGTCACCCTGCTTGCCCAAACCCTGCCCCGCCAAAGGTTGCGCATTGGCGTACAAGATAATGGACTGGGCATGAGTCCAGAACAACAGCAGGACATATTCAAACCCTTCGAGCGTCTTGGCCGGGAAAACGGCCCCATCCCCGGCAGTGGCATTGGCTTGCTCATTAGCCAAAAGATCATGCACGCCTTGCAGGGTGACATTCATTTTACGAGTACGCTGGACAAGGGCAGCCACTTTTGGATTGAGATTCCCCTGTCACCAACCAGCATGACCCAAGTGCAAGCAGGCTTGGCCTTAACCCCCCCAGATAAAACCCTGGCCGCCAAAAACGTACTCTATGTGGAAGACAACCCGCAAGACATGATGCTAATGGAGATGATATTCGAGAAGAACCTCCCTGACTTCCGGCTCATTCTGGCCCCCACCGCCGAACTGGGCCTAGAGCTAGCACACACCCATAAACCAGACATCATATTACTGGACATTCGCCTGCCCGGGGTCAGCGGCCTGAGGCTGTTACACTCTTTAAAAGCAGCCGCCGACACACGGCACTGCCCCATCATCGCCGTCACCGCCGAAGCCACCAAACAAGATGTGAACACCGGGCTGGCGGCGGGGTTTCATGCCTACCTCACTAAGCCTATCGACCTAGATACCCTAGTGGCCACCGTGCTCGAGGCCGCACCCTAGGGCAAGCGCCTTAATCTGCCAGTTTTGGCCCACATGTTAGCCAGTTCTGTGGCGAAAGCCCCTTCATGAACTAGCATTTATCTTATGATTTGTTTAATTGGGAGCCCAGCTTGAAGTCAGCCCCACGACCGTATTGCGAGTGTTTATGTCTCTAGTCATCAGTACACGGGCCAAAGTCGCCTGGGCGATGCTCATCGTGTGCGCGATACCCTTCGCCTTAAACCTGCTAGGGCTCGAGTTCGGCTCGCAGAAAATACCACTGGATGCGCAAAAGGTAGCCGACGGCAGTGTCAAAGCCGACGACCTATTCTATGCGGTGGCCGGTGCCCTGCATCATGCCCTGCTTGAGTGGACCGCGGTGAGCATCTCGGTGATCGCCGCCCTCGCCTCCTTCTTGCATTACAGTGTTCGCCGCGATGTGACGGTGCCCATCATCGGCATCGCCCTGCTGTGCGCTGGGTTAGTCGATGCATTCCACACCCTCGCCGCCATGCGCATCATTCAGGCCAACGCCCCCAACACCGATTTCATCCCCTTTACTTGGGCACTGTCGCGCATATTCAATGCCAGCATCATGATTGTGGGGGCCAGCATCAGCCTGTGGATTGCCCGCCAAAAATTGATTCAGCTCAACGAAACGAGTGGACAAGGTGGACAAGGTGGACAAGGATTTTACGGCCTAAAGGCTTTAGCGGCTATCTGTGCCGTGTATTTTTTAATAGCCTATGCCGTGGTGCACGCGGCGGCGGTGAGTGACAACCTGCCGCAAACCATGTACCCCAGCGCCCTCATCACACGGCCATTTGATGTCCTACCCTTGGCATTATTTTTATTTGGCGGCACCCTGTTCTGGATCTGGTACAAACAGGAAGCCTCTATCGTCAAATTTGCTTTAATATTAAGCATACTGCCCGAGGTGAGCACCCAACTGCACATGGCCTTTGGCTCGGTGAAGCTGTTCGACAACCACTTTAATATCGCCCACTTCCTCAAGATACTGGCCTATAGTTCGGTATTAGTGGGCATCTTGCTTGACCTGCTTAAATACATACCCACAAAAGATAGCCAAGCCGCCCAATCTCACACTGGCTCTGCGTTTCCCCGCAACGAAAACCTCAAGCTACACACAGTGGGCAACGCCAAACGACCCCTTGCCATACAACTACCCGCCGCCGCCTTTGTGCTCGCCCTCGTGGTGGCCACCATCGTGGGCTCTACTTTTTATTCTGAATCTGGGCGCTTGTTGCGCGACCAGGAGGTCGAGAAGTTACGCCTAGAGAGCGCACTGGTGGAGCCGTTATTGGCCCAGCTCTACAATCAAGGTGCCGCCGATGTGCTGTTTCTCAGCAACACCCCACCCATTCACGCATTAGTCCGCGCCATCGGCCAGAACAAGCCTCAAGAAACCGCCATCTGGCGGGACCGCTTGGAACAAATTTTTGAAGAACTCATGAGGGCCAAAGCCAATTACCAGAAAATTCGCTACATAGGGGTCGCAAATAACGGCACAGAGCTTATCGATGTGGTGCGCCGACAGGCGGGGATACAACGCATGCCCAGCTCCCTGTTGCACACCACCGCGCACACCCGTCTATTCAAGGGCACGGTGACGATTCCCCCTGGTGACGTTCACTTCTCTGAGATGCAGCTCAGCCATGGCCGAGACCAGGAACAGCTTGCGCCCCCAGAAATTCAGGTGAGCACCCCTATTTATGACCAAGGGAGCGGCGACATCTTTGGCTTCGTGGTCATAAACATTGATTTTAAGAGTTTCATCGAAAACTTAAGTCAAGATGCTCTATCACACTTCACGCTTTTCTTAGCGGCAGAAGACGGTCAATTGATTTATAACTCTCAGGCATCTTTACAGACAACCTCCTCCAGACAATTTATTCAAGATTTTTTCCCATCACTAAAAACGCTTATTCTTTCCGAGCACAAGAACAGCCCCTTAAAAACATTAGCAAATAAATATGGCGAACTATTCCCTTCTTATTACCGCTTCATTTCATTACAAGAGTACGGTAGTAACCACCCTCTACATCTCTTGCTGCAAAATACCAACCCTCATATAGGGAAACAATTAACCTCCTTTCGTGATCGTAGTTTATTACTGGGTGGCTCCATGGCCTTGCTCGCGTTAGGCTTAGCCGTGGTGGCATCACGACGTTTGTCGCAGCCGCTGCTAACCATGACCCATGCCATGCAACAATACGAACGCAGCGGTGAAATTACCGACTTACCGCTTAACAGCCGGGATGAAATAGGCGTGTTGGCACGCAGCTTTAATAATTTACTGCTGCGTATGGAAGATGCCCTACACAACGAAAAAGCCACCGCGCAACGCAGCCAAAGTATCGTCGACACCGCCGTGGACAGCATCATCACCATAGACAAACAGGGCATTATCTTAAGCTTTAACCTCGCTGCCGAGAAGATGTTTGGCTATGACGCCAGCGAGGTGATGGCGAAGAATATTTCCATGCTCATGCCCGAGGAAAACGCCCTGCGCCACGATGAGTATTTACAGCATTACCAGCAAAGCGGAGTGAGTAAGATCATAGGTGTGGGCCGTGAACTATTGGGACTACGTAAAGATGGCCGCAGTTTCCACATGCACCTGGCCATAGGCAAGATGGTAACCCCAGGTGGCATCATATTTACTGGCATCATTCGTGACATTAGCGCCCACAAGCAAGCAGAAAAAGAAAAGAACGAGAGCCTGACTCTACTAGAGGCCACCCTCGACAGCACCGACAACGGTATTTTAGTCACCGACCGCTCGGGAAAAATTCTAAATACTAACCGTAAATTCATCGAGTTATGGGGGGCCGAGGACACTCTCCTGAGCAATGAAAACCAAGACGAACGATTAAAGATAATCGCCGAGAAGCTCATGGATCCCCAAGCATTTATCGAGCGCGTAGAATTTTTACACACGGATACCAGCCCAGGGGTGATGGATACCCTGCTACTAAAAGATGGGCGAATTTTACAGCGTTTCTCCAAACCCATGTTGATGAACGGCAAAACCAGCGGCCGCGTATGGAGCTTTAGAGACGTGACCGCCGATAAAGAGCACGAGCATAAGTTACGCCAAGCCAAGGAGCAGGCCGAGGCGGGCGCCCAGGTCAAGAGCGAGTTCCTCGCCAGCATGAGCCATGAAATTCGCACCCCCATGAACGGTGTGCTGGGCATGTTGGGTTTGCTGCAAAAAAGCCAGCTAACCCCAGATCAGGGTCACTATGCCAAGCTGGCTCTGTCTAGCGCCGAATCCTTGTTAACCTTGATCAACGACATCCTCGACTTCTCTAAGGTAGAGGCAGGTAAACTGGAGCTCGAAGAACTGGAATTTGATGTTCGCAGCCAGCTAGGTGACTTTGCCGAATCCATCGGTCATCGGGTGCAGGAAAAAGGCCTAGAGATCATCCTCGATATGCAAGGCATACTGCACACTATGGTGAAGGGAGACCCGGGGCGCATACGGCAAATCCTCACGAACCTAGTGGGCAACGCCATTAAGTTCACCCACCACGGAGAGATCGTGGTGCGCGCCACCCTAGAAAACATCACCTCACAGCAATTGCGTCTAACCTGCGGCGTGACGGATACCGGCATCGGCATCCCACCAGACAAGCTAGATGCCCTGTTTGATTCCTTCACTCAGGTGGATGCCTCCACCACCCGAAAATACGGCGGCACTGGGCTGGGGCTGGCCATCTCCAAACAGCTTATCGAACTCATGGGGGGCAGCATTAAGGTCAGCAGCACTATGGGAGAGGGCAGTTGCTTTGAATTTAATGTGTTACTGCAAACCAGCGACAAATCGCAGGCCGCCTTGCCCAGCGTCGATATCCATGGCGTTAGCATTTTAGTGGTGGATGACAACACCACCAACCGCCAGGTATTGCGGGGCCAACTCGAACAATGGGGCGCGCGGGTCCAGGAGGCAGAGGGCGGTGAGAGCGCCTTGGCAATAATGGCACAGCAACCATTAGACGACGGCTTCGAGGTGGCCTTCCTAGACATGCAGATGCCGAGCATGGACGGTGCCACGCTCGGCAAGGCCATCAAAGCCGATGCACGCTTCAGCGCGACGCGGCTGGTGATGATGACCTCCATGAACAGCCGCGGCGATGCCCGCTACTTTGCCGAGCTGGGCTTTGCCGCCTATTTTCCCAAACCCGCTACGACCTCGGATTTATTCGATGCCCTCAATGTGGTGATTGCCGGCGGTGATGCCTTGGATGACGCATCCCCCTTGGTCACCCGCCACTATTTGAAAAGCATGGCGCGCAGTGAAGATTCGCAGCCATCTTGGCCGCCTGAAACGCGTCTGTTGCTGGTGGAAGACAACCATATTAATCAGGTGGTGGCGCAGGGCATCCTCGAAGATATGGGCCTACAAGCCGATGCCACCGGCAATGGCCTGGAAGCCCTAGCCGCCTTAAAGTCTGCGCCCGCCAACCACCCTTACACTCTGGTACTGATGGACTGTCAGATGCCCGAGATGGATGGTTACGAGACCACCCGGCAAATACGCCAAGGTACGGGGGGAGACAGGTATCGAAAGCTTAGTATCATCGCCATGACCGCCAATGCCATGAAAGGTGACCGTGAAAAATGCCTATTAGCAGGCATGGATGATTATTTAAGTAAGCCCATCGACAGCGCTGCCCTGCAAGAAAAATTGCAACTCTGGCTCAACAACACACCCGTCCCAATCACAGATGAAGCACCCAAGCCTACAGCCAGCCAGCAAGACATTGTCTGGAATCAGCAGGACGCTCTACAACGCGTGAGAGGCAACCATAAGAGTTTAAGAATGCTGGCCAGCCTGTTCTTGCAAGATATGCCCAAGATACTGAATCAATTAGAGCAGGCGGTGGACAGCCAATCCTATGAGAGTGTGAAGGCGGTGGCCTACACCATAAAAGGCGTGGCCGCCAACATCAGTGGCCACTCCCTGAGCGCGGTGGCCACGCAAATTGAGGAGGCCAGCGCACAATGTGACGGGCAAAGCCTGCTGACCCTACTGCCTCTGTTACAACAAAATTTCGCGATCCTAGAGGATCATCTAAGCGATTACTTACAGGGCTAGGCTGGCGCAATAGCCGCCGTGACGAGCGCACAGACACATGCCTAAGCAGAGGATATAATCGTCGTTTTGCAGTAGACACCCCCCACCCATGCCAACCCGCTTAAAATACCTATCCAGCTACGCCCCACAACTAAAAGAGCAAGTGCAAGGCATGGTGGACGCCAAAACCCTAGATCAATTCCTGCTGGCCAAGTACCCCTCTGCCCACGGCATCAAGAACGACGCCGCCCTGCGTGATCATGTGATGGCCATTAAACATCAATACCTGAAAAAATCGGCACCCTTAAGCAAGGTGGTCTACGATGGCAAAATTCACGTGATTAACAACGCCCTAGGGTTGCACAAGTACATCGCGCGCGTGCAGGGGGGCAAGATAAAGAGTAAAAATGAGATTCGAATCGCGGCGGTATTTAAAAACGCACCACAAGAATTTTTAGACATGATCGTGGTGCACGAACTGGCACACCTGAAAGAAAAAGAGCACAACAAAGCGTTTTATCAGCTCTGTCAGCACATGCTGCCCGACTATCACCAGCTGGAGTTTGATATGCGTCTGTATCTCACTCAGCTAGACATAGCAGGTGCCATTTACCCATAAACGGTAAGAGGGCACCCCGTGCCCGAGTGCTTAACCCGTAAGAAGGCACCCCGTGCCCGAATGCTTAACCCGTAAGAGGGCACCCCGTGCCCGACTCTAATTAAGAGTCAATTCGCACCTTGCGCTTACGTAACTTGCTGTCCTTGCTGTCCTTGCCCACTTTTTGGCGCGTCTTCTGGCGTCTGTTGTCGCGCTCGTATTGCTTTAACAGTTTAGGATCTAACTTCACCACAGGTTTACTGGGCAGGTTCACCAGCGAAGCCAGCTCATCCGTGTCCTTCTGATCCAGTTCTAACCAGCGTCCCACGGAGACTTTCTTCGGTAAGAAAATACAACCGTAACGCACTCGTTTGAGGCGCGAGACCTTGAGGTCCTGACTTTCCCAGAGGCGACGCACCTCACGGTTACGCCCTTCCATGATGCACACGTGATACCACTGATTAAAGCCTTCACCATCGAAGAACTGCACATCGGTGAACTTGGCCATGCCGTCTTCCAGCACCACGCCTTCCTTTAGGGTGGCGATGATTTCTGGGGTTACCTCACCGGCCACGCGCACCGCGTACTCACGGTCAACCGTGTTGGTGCTGGGGTGCATCAACTTGTTGGCCAATTCACCATCTGTGGTGAACAACAGCAGGCCCGCGGTGTTGATATCCAAACGGCCCACTGCAATCCAGCGCTCCCCTTTAATTCTGGGCAGACGGTCAAACACGGTGGGGCGGCCATCTGGGTCGTGACGGGTACAAACCTCTCCCTCTGGCTTGTTGTACACCAGCACACGGCGCGGAGCCGCTTTGCCATGGTCGACCGTCTTGCCATCCACCTTAATATCATCATCAGGGCCGGCCCGCTCGCCTAATTTGGCGGCTTCGCCATTAAGCTCGACACGTCCCTGCTCAATCCAACGCTCCATCTCACGACGGGAACCTAGGCCCACTTGGGCTAGGATTTTTTGTAGTTTCTCACTCATTAACTTGTCTCCGTTACTGAGTAGACGCTTGCGCGTCTGATCTTGGATTATTCAAATTTACTGGCCAGATCTGCCAGGGTCTTGGCGGTGCCAGCCCCCTCTTGATCGGCTGGTTCGGTTAGTAGTGCTTCCTGCTCGGCTTCCAGTTGCGCCATTATCTCGTCTTCCATGGCAGCCATTAAGTCTGCATCCTCATTCATAGTAGAAGAGGTAGGCGACACCGCTGGCGCGCGCGGTTCATCGGCCTGCGCTTCCATGGCAGCCATTAAGTCTGCGTCTTCATTCATAGTAGAAGAGGTAGGCGACACCGCTGGCGCGCGAGGTTCAATTGCCTCAGTGCCATTAAAGTCATCAAACACAGAGCTGGCTTTGCTCGTGTGCGGGGCGCGCGGTTCTATTGACTCAGGGCCATTAAAGTCATCAAACACAGAGCTGGCTTTGCTCGTGTGCGGGGCGCGCGGT
>CAJXIK010000057.1 GCA_913054445.1 uncultured Bermanella sp. | reverse complement strand
AAGTAGAAGCTCCAAAGGCAGAAACTCCAAAGGTGGAAACTCCTAAGGTAGAAACTCCTAAGGTAGAAACTCCTAAAGTAGAAGCCCCTAAGGTGGAAGCTCCTCAGGTAGACAAGGCTGAAACGAGCAGTAATGTTGAGTTTGTCGCCGAGGCCGCTAAGGCGAACAAAGCCAAGCGCGCACCAAATGACCCTAGGGAAATTAAGCGTCGTCAGCGCGAAGAGCAGGCTAAACTGGCCGAATAAGCCATTAGGCTATACCCATATCATTCGAGGCTGCGGCTTTGATGATGTGGGTTTTCGTGTTTTATGTTCAGTCAAATAACCTGGGCTCTTGCTCCAATTCCACGCCATAGCACTCCAACACAGCCTGGCTCACCTGCCGCGCAGCAGCTAACACATCACTCCCCTTCCCCCCGCGATTGACCAATACCAAGGCCTGTAATTCATGGACAGCCACCGGTCCAAATGCCCGCCCCTTAAACCCCAATCTATCTATCAACCAGCCAGCCGCCAACTTCACCCCGCTCGTCTGAGGGTAGCCTGGCATGTCTGGGAAGCGCGCGCTTAAACGTTCGAATACGGCCTGCGAGACCACAGGGTTCTTAAAGAATGATCCCGCGTTGGGTAACTGATTAGGGTCAGGCAGCTTGCTTTGGCGTACCTCTATCACCCATCGAGCCAACTCGCTTGGGGTGGGTACCCCCTGTTGCTCAGCCATCTTGTTAAGAGGCGCATAAGACACTTGCACCTTCGCCACCTTGGATAACGTGAACGCCACTGAAGTAATTAATACCTTGCCATCCAGCGCCTGCTTAAAACGGCTTTCTCTATAGGCAAAGTCACACTCGTGGGCGGCCAGTGTAAAAGCCTGAGCCGAGTCCAAGTAGACACCGCTAACGGCGCTAATACGCTCCTTAACTTCCACCCCATAAGCCCCAATATTTTGTACCGGAGCGGCACCCACATGACCCGGTATATAGGCGAGATTTTCGAGCCCAAACCAACCCCGTGACAGGCAATACATCACTAAGTCATGCCAGTTATAACCCGCCTCCACGCTTATCGTCACCGACGCTTCCGTTTCATGCGTCACTCGGCAGCTCTTGCCAGTAAACTGCAAAACCAATCCCGACACATGGTCACTCATCACCACATTGCTGCCTCCCCCCAGTACTTTTATGGGAAGGTTATTGGATTTCGCAAATTGCACACATGCCTGCACATCCGCTTCGCACTTCGGCTGGGCAAAATATTCGGCCGTGGATTCTATGGCTAGGGTATTCAGCGTTAGGAGTGGATAGTGGCGAACAACTTTCATGAATGACCCTCGATTCTTTGCCACATTTTCGGCAAAGAACTGCCTCATGACAAGCAAAACAGACGCTTTCAGGCCTGATTATCACTATTTCATTAACTGGCAAACAAAATGCTATGGACTAGTCATGCGCTAAATGGATCGGCAGATAAAATACCCATGCAAAATAAACCCGAACTCGTCAAAAGCCAAAGCCAGGTTCAAAAACAACTGCACCCCAAGCAGAAAAGCCAGGGCAACGCCCGTTTCCTCATGGGGCTTAACAATCGAGTCGCCAAACTAGATCAACGCATGATGAATATTGAAACGCACATGGCGCACCTCCATGATCAGCGCATCGGCTACCGTGAGTTAGCCATGACCCTAGTGCTGGCTATTCTAATTTTTACCAGCGTCACCCTTGCCATTCGCGAGCTGCTGCCCAACCATCACAACCCCAACCTCGAACAACAATTGCTAACCCTGCTAAAGAACGGCAGCATCCCCCCCAAGAAGGCCGCCATCGGCAATAACCGCACAAATAAATACCGTTGGCCGCTAGAAAAACAAAGCATTTCAAAAAAAATTCAGTATAGCCAGCATCAACACGGCATCCACATAGCCGCTCAGCTGGGGGACCCTGTGGTGGCCATCGCCGCCGGCACAGTGCTATACAGTGGTGACGCCATCACCGGGTACGGTAACCTCATTATCGTTCAGCACGAACAACATGTGATCAGTGTATACGGCAATAACTATTCTAATTACGCCAAAGAGGGGCAGACGGTACTAGCCGGAGAACTGATTGCTGCGGCAGGTGAGGCGCAAGGGCATGCGGCTAATCTGTATTTTGAAATTCGCTTTAAGGGGAAGGCAGAGGACCCGTTTTTATATTTCAACCAGGCCCACTAAAGCAAAATAATTGGTCAAACCACTATTTCGCCAGCTTCTCATCCGCACTCAAGACGCGGGCTTCTTCGGCCATCATAACCGGGATTTCATCTTCTATTTGAAAGGCCAGTCCGTCCAGCTTACAGGTGAGTTCCGACTTTTCTTTATCCAGCTTTAGAGTACCCTTGCAAACTGGGCAGACTAACAAAGACAATAATTTTTTATCCATTTTTTTGCTCCAACACATCTCTCAATTTTTTCATAAACGGCTCAATAAACGCGGCATCTAATTGAGCCTCTATTTTCAAATACCACATGTTTTCATGGGCAAACGGCATGATCTTAACCGCATCTTTTTCGGTCATGAGCACCTGCCCCGGCATGTCTTTTAGATCCGCCACCCCATAAGCATAATGATCTGGGTAGGGCGTGAGCGGGCAGAAAATATTCAAAGTGGACAGGGTCGCCGCAAATTTCTGCGGGTTACCAATGCCAGCAATGGCCAGCGCATCCGCTTCGATACTAAGTTCATCTAGCGGGCGCTCCTCGGCGGACTTCACATTAACCCAAGCCACGGGTAAAAAATCGAAGTAATCGGGCTGACCTCTGCGGCCACTGTGCAAAACAAAATCCACTGCCTGCAAACGCGACACCGGCTCACGCAGCGGCCCCACCGGCAACAGGCAACCATTGCCTACGCCGCGAGCGCCGTCCAGCACACAAATTTCCATATCCCGAGGCAGCTCATAGTGCTGCATACCGTCATCACTCAACACCACATCTACCGCCATATTTTCGATGCATTGCAGAGCTTGCCTGCGCTTGGGGTCGATCACCACAGGCACAGCCAAAGAATGGTGCAGCATGTAGGGCTCGTCACCCACCATGGCGCTGCTGTCGCTGTCGGTAATTAAATGGGGGAAGCTCGCCACCTGCGCCCCATAACCACGACTGATGATTCCAGGGCGCAGCCCCTGTTGTTTTAGGTGCGTAACCAAGGCCTGCACTAGGGGGGTCTTACCGGTTCCCCCCACAGTGATGTTGCCCACCACGATCACCGGCACCCTAGTGGCCGCCTGCGCGGCGTTTAAAAACTGGCGACGTTTCTTGTTCACCAGCCAGCCAGCCAGCCACATGACGGGCCACAGGATGCGTGTCCACTGCAAGCCCCCATACCAGGAGGCCATAAAAAAGCGCTCTAACACCGAGATAAATCCTTAATCACTAAATTGCAGATCATAGAGGTTTTTATAGAAACCGTTTTTCAGCAACAAGTCTTTGTGGCTGCCCTGCTCGACAATCTCGCCCTTGTTAAGCACCAGTATGACATCGGCTTTTTCGATGGTGCTGAGGCGATGCGCCACCACGAAGCTGGTTCTATTTTGCATGAGGGTCTCCAAAGCCTGCTGAATATAGCGTTCAGATTCTGTGTCTAGGGCGCTGGTGGCCTCGTCGAGAATTAAGATGGGCGCATCTTTTAAGATGGCGCGGGCGATGGCCAAACGCTGCCGCTGCCCCCCCGACAACATCACACCATCGTCACCGATGACCGTCTCCATGCCTTGCGGCATCTGCTCGATAAATTCCCAGGCGTGGGCTGCCTTTACCGCGGCATGCACCTCGTCTGGCGATTTAGCGCTTAACGCACCGTAGGCAATGTTATTGTAAATGGTGTCGTTAAACAGGGTCACGCCCTGACTCACCAAGGCAATTTGCCGCCGTAATTGATCCAGCTGATACTCTTTTATGTCGTGGCCATCTAAACTTATTTGGCCCTTATCGTAATCGTAGAAGCGCATGAGTAAGCTGATGAGCGTAGACTTGCCACTGCCAGATTTTCCCACCAGTGCAATGCTCTGCCCGGGGGATACCTGCAAATTAATGTTGCGCAGCACCGTCTCTTGGCTGTCTGGGTAATTGAAATTTAGGTTCGATACATCGATACGCCCCTGCGCAGAGGGTAATTTTTTATGGCCCGAGTCGATTTCACTAGGGTGATCGATCACCTCGAAGATGCTCTTGGCCGCCACGACGCCCTGCTGCACCAGTGCATTGATGGCGGCTAGGGTACGCATGGGCTTAGCTAGAGTGCTGGCGGCGGTAATAAACGCCATAAGGTCACCGAAGGACATGCTGCCAGACACGGTTGGATCTAGCGCCACAAACACCAAAAAAGCGATGGCACAGGCCACAATCAGCTGCATGACCGGCACGCTGATGGACTTCACGCGGGCAAATTTAATGGCCTGAATACGGTTGTCATTGCTCACCCGCTTAAAACGATCACGCTCATACTGCTGCCCAGAAAATACTTTCACCTCCTGGTAGGCATTGATGGATTCGGCGGCCACTTGGGTCACTCGGCCCATCGTGCCCTGCACATTCTTGCCATATTTTTTAAAATAAACACTGGCCTTACTCACCACTAAGGCGATGAAAGGCGCGGCGGCAAAAAATATGAGGGTCAGCTTCCAGTTCATATAAAACATGTAAGCCAACAGGAATATCACGGTGAGCCCTTCTCGCACTAGACTGGTAATGGCATTGGTGATGGAGCCATATACCTGTTCGGTGTCGAAGGTAATCTTAGAAATGATGTGGCCCTTGGAATTTTTATCAAAAAATTCATTGGGCAGCGTAAGGTAATGATTAAACAACGCCAGCCGCAGCTGATGCACCACCGCCCGCCCCACTCTTGCTAAAAAATAATCCCCCAAGAAGCTGCCCAAGCCGCGCAAGGCGAAGATGCCCATAATGAATAACACTAAATAGAGGCGCGCCTCTACCGTGGGAGCGTTATAGGTTTTTTCTATTTCGGCCATCAGCTGGGCAAGCAAGGGCGCGGTGGCGGCATACAGGCAAAAGCCCATTAAAGCGATGCCGTACATGCCCTTATGCTGAAACACATAGGAAAGCAGGCGCCTATAAAGCGCCCAGTCGGAAGGAGATTGCTTGCTCATCAATTATTGGCTTTCTGGCTGGTAATGCTCAGCTGGGAAAAACCCAACTGACCGGCGGCATCCATGGCGCGTACCACGGATTCATGGGGGGTTAAGGCATCGGCGGTAATCACAAAGGGCAACTGGTGATCGCCCAACGCTACTTTTTCGATGGCTTGCTTAAGGCTCAACAACTTATTGCTGATTAAGGATTGGCCATTGATGCTGTACTGCCCCTGCTTATCTATTACCACCTCGACCATTTTATCGGGGGCATCGCTCACCTCACCACTGGCCTCAGGTAGTTTAATGGCCAAGTGTGTTTCCTTGGTGAAGGTGGTACTCACCATGAAGAAGATCAATAACAAAAATACAATATCGATCAAGGGAGTGAGGTTTAAGTTAAGCTCCTCGGTATTCTGACGTTTAAACTTCACGTTTACTGCCCCTCTGGCGTCTCGGTTACCTCACGATCACCGTGTAATACATCCACCAGCTTTACCGCTTCTTGTTCCATGAATACCACGATTTCTTCGATGCGACGCTGGAAAATCCGATAAAACACTAAGGCGGGAATGGCAATCATCATGCCCGCAGCCGTGGTCACCAGCGCCTCGGAGATACCGCCCGCCAGCACCCCAGCATTGCCCGTGCCCTGCGCCATGATGGCATTGAACACAGAGATCATTCCTATCACTGTGCCTAACAGACCCATCAAGGGCGTCACTGCCGCTATGGTGCCGAGGGTATTTAAGAAGCGTTCCATTTCGTGGATGGTACTCGAGGCGGCCTGTTCGATGGCCTCTTTGGTAATGTCACGGCCGTGTTTAGAGTTACTCAAGCCGGCGGCCAAAATGGCGCCTAGGTGGCTGTCTTGCTTAAGCTGTTTAAGGCGAGCGCCGTCCAGTTCGTTGTTCTTGATCCAAACCCAAACCTGAGCCAGTAGATGCTTAGGGGCCACCTTAGCAGATTGCAGCGTCCAAAAACGCTCGATGCAAATAGCCACCGCTAAGATAGAAGCCAAAATTAGCGGGATCATCATCCAACCGCCCGCAAAAACCAATTCTTTCACTTACTACTCCCAACGATCTTGTATTCATCACAATTTAGGGCGGTATGTTGAAACACTTAACCGCTCTTGTCTAGGCTCAAAATCAACTTGTAGCGCCCCATGGGATGCGGTCGTATAAACTTCGATCAGTCGACTGTGCAAACGCTGTACAACCTCGCCATGAGGGTGGCCATAATGGTTTAAGGCACCACTGGAAATAATGGCCACCGTTGGCTTCACCTGATTTAAGAAGGCCTCGCTGCTGGAGGTGCGGCTGCCGTGATGAGCCACCAGCAACACATCGGCCGCTAGCTTGTCAGCCATGCTGGCCAACAGAGCGCGCTCGGCCTGCACTTCGATGTCCCCCGTCAGCAAGAGACTATGACCGGCCCGGTCCTCGACCCGCAGCAGGCAAGAGCCATTATTACCTTGCTGAAATCCCGGCGCTTTGAAGCGTTCAAAACGCACCCCATCCCATTGCCAGCTCACGTTGTCACAGTGGTGCTGATCGATCACCGCAGCGCTGTTGGGGGCCAGCAGGCTAGCGCCACCTGAGTGGTCTTTATCGTCGTGACTGATGTGCAGCATATCCAGTTGGCGAATATTTCGTGAGCGCATATAGGGCCAGATTACATAGTCTACCAACGTCATGCCGCTTGAGAAGCGCGTGCCGGTATCCACCAAAATCACATGGCCCGCCGTTTCGATGAGGGCCGCGCTGCCCTGCCCCACATCCAACACCACAAGACTGAAGCCTCCTTCCCTAGGGCGCTCTATGGGCAACCACAGGGCCACCAGCAAGCAACCCCACGCCAGCTGGCGAGCAGCCAGCACCCTCGGCAATAACAAGATGCAAATGCCCGCCATCACTAGGTAGCGATTGCCATCGTGTATCGACGGCCCGTAGGTGAGGATGTGTTGATGCCCCAACAAAAAATCAAACAAATAATGCAACGCCTGCTCCAGCATGAGCAGCGACTCGCCACTGCCAAGCAGTGCTAGGCTCAGCGCCAACAATGCCGCCGGCAGCACCAGTAGTGTAATGAGTGGAATAAACAGCAGATTCAGCAACAATCCCAAGGGTGCCAGCGGCATGGCATAGCCCACTAAAATGACGGCTCCCGCCAAGAACGCCAAGCACTGGGCCGACCATAACTGCGCAAAGCCGCTCTTGTGCCGCGAGATACTCATGCCCACGATGAGCGCCGCCACAATGGCAAATGACAGCCAACTGCCCACCCCAGAGAACGCCAGTGGATTAATCAGCGCTACTAAGGTAAACGCCAACAACAAATAATGAATCATCTGCCCATGGCGTCCTTGCAGCACCCACAACGCGGCAAATAAAAGCATGATGCAGGCGCGCAGGGCGGGGACATTCAATCCCGACAGGTACGCATAGAAAAAGGCCATGGCCAGCCCACCACAGAGGGCAAGCGCAGGGCCGTAGGGCCAAAACAGCAATAATAAGGGTCGTTGTAGCCAAGCGAGCAACATGGCGAAAATCATAGCCACTATGCCCACATGCAGCCCAGAGACCACGAATAGGTGCCCTAAGCCAGAGCCATTAATGAGGCGCTTGTATTGTGCCGACATGCCCTGTTTATCACCCAGTAATAGGGCACGCAACACGGGAAAAGAGGTGGCGGCAAGCCGCTTGGATATGTCACGGGCAAGGCTGTCACCCGCATGCTGTATTCTTTGGTTATAGCCATGTTTCACCACCACAGAGGCCTGTGCAGCGTAGCCCTTAGCCAGCATCCACTGGCGATAATCGAACCCCGTGGGGTTATGAAACGAGACAAACGGTTTTAGTTTTAATGCCAGCGCCCATTCATCGCCGCGCTCAATAGGCCAAGGGCATTGATAGCAGCTCACCTTGAGTTTGTTAAACGGCCCCCTTGGATAAAAATCAAACTCGCTGCGCCCCAGCTGTTGCGATACCCGCCCCACCTCACCCAGCAACTGCCATTGCTGCCGCCCCTGCTCCTGCGGGATGGCCTGGCTGTAAGCCTGTGACCAATGGAGCGCCACCCACACACAACCGGCCAAGAAGGAAAAGCTCAGGTCTAACGTTCGTGGCCGGGTAAAAACACTTAGAATAAGGATCACAGGGCTCAGCACTAGGCTCGGCAGCGGCCAAATATTGGCCAGTAACACCCCCACAGCAAACCCCAGAAGCATGCGCTTCATAGCTAGTAAGTCCTATGTAATCCGTGCATAATTGCCAGCGATATTTACACTATAGACGCAGGCACTAACACGCCTTATGTGCCGCGTATATTCGCCAGCGTATTTTTAGCCACGTTTAGTACCAGCCGCTCCAGGAAGTCACGACTCCATGCCAAAAAAAGCACTCAAGAAATTATTCCCGAACCCCCAGGCCATTCAACAACATCCTTCGCTGCAATTTTTAGGCACTCTATTGCACGAACCCAACCTCTGGCATTTAAACCGCCGCTCGGTGTCGCGAGCTTTCTTAGTAGGAATATTTTTTGCCTTTATGCCCATGCCCTTTCAGATGGTGGCGGCGGCGGCCCTGGGGGTCATAGTGCACGCCAACCTGCCCATATCCATCGGCCTAGTGTGGATTAGTAACCCCCTCACCATTCCCCCTATTTTTTATTTCACCTACAGAATCGGTGCCAACATCCTCGAGATTCCCACGCGCCCCTTCGATATTGAACTTTCTATGGAATGGGCCATGCGTGAACTGGGCGCTATCTGGGAGCCTCTATTGCTAGGGTCGCTTATCTGTGGGGTGATATTTGCCAGCATTGGCTATGTGGGCATTCGCCTGTTTTGGCGTTTTCATGTGATTCGCAGCTGGCGCAGACGCCAACAGAAACGCCAACCGGCCACTAAACCATAGGCGAAACGGTTGGCTGGTCGCATTAAGGTCAAAGGCACTTCACAGCCTACGCCAGCCTGAAATGTTCTCGGTAATTGAGAGTTAGCGGCTAAGTGGCCTTAGATCGCTTGCCATAAGAGGCGGCATGAAATGCCGTGCGGCCCACGTCTTCTTGTGGGCCAATCTTAATGGCTTTGTTATTTTTCAGCATGTGGCCTGGTATTCCATCCAATGAATCGTATTTCCAATAAGAACGATACTTCCAGATACAACTGCTGATGTTGATCCAACAAAGCCACCTACTACAAGGCAGCCAACAAGCTCATTCAATTTAGCACCTTTGAAACAGAAATCACTGTCACCAATTTTCTTTAGCGATAACTTTTTAGTGCTCATATCACATTCATTATAAAGGCCCTGCTTTCCAGAGCTGGATGGGACAAATGCACATGAACTAACAAAAGTCATTGATAATAAAATAAGTATTAATTTCATAGAAAACTCAAGTAAAAATAACAAGGTTGGGTGTAGTGCTTTTTTAGGGTATTCGAGGCATGGATGCCGAGGTAAGCCCTCATGGATG
>CAJXIK010000056.1 GCA_913054445.1 uncultured Bermanella sp. | reverse complement strand
ACTCGCGACCTCCGGCGTGACAGGCCGGCATTCTAACCAACTGAACTACCAATCCTCTACATTCGCTTAAAGCTACTCAAACATCTTGTCACAGAACGTTTGGTGGGTGATGACGGGATCGAACCGCCGACCCCCTCCTTGTAAGGGAGGTGCTCTCCCAGCTGAGCTAATCACCCTTGCCTCAAGCGAGGGCCGCATTTTATAGAGTTTAGCTCTGGTGTCAAACCTTTAAATGAAGTTTTTTTCATACGGCGCAAGCACTTAGCGGCATCTGTATGTTATCTATACAGATTTATTGAAGGGATCATTTTAAAAAGAGAGGGCGATTAAAAAGCCCAGCCCTATTCGCACAAAACCCGGCACAGGGCCGGGTTAATGTAAACACATTGGCGAGACCTATTGAGCCGCCACCATGCGTAAACGGTTCTTTTCAACGATGGCCTTGCCGATGCCCTTCACCTTTTGCAATTCATCGATAGAGGTAAACTGCCCGTGAAGGGTGCGATACTCGATAATCTTCTGGGCTTTCTTGAGGCCGATATTACTCAACTGAGATAGCTGCTTGGCATCGGCACTATTGATGTCGATGCTGACTTCCATTTCTTGCACCGACATTGAAGGCTGCGCCGTCATATCGACGGGCTCTACTGGCTTGGCCTGCTCTGCCCAACTTACAAAACTTACCAGCATGGCCAAGGCCAGCGCTAGGGATTTTAGTTTTAACATAATATCATCCTTGTTATGAAATTTGACCATAACAAGGCAAGCCTAAATAAGCCGTGGGCATTCAACCACAGGTATTGTAAGCGTTATGCTATTTCTTGCTCTATGAGCTGCAACGCCTCGATGGGGTCCTGAGCCTGAGTGATGGGACGCCCTATCACCATATAATCGACACCAGCGTCAACGGCCTGCCTAGGTGTCATGATGCGACGCTGATCCCCTTGAGCCGCAAAGCTTGGGCGAATGCCCGGTGTCACCAACTTAAAATCACTGCCACACAAAGCCTTTAAGCTACCAGCCTCCTGAGCCGAGCACACCACTCCGTCCAACCCACTGTTTTGCGCAAGCTTGGCCAGACGCTCCACCTGCATCTGCGGCGTAACATCTAAACCTATGCCCGCTAGGTCGGACTGCTCCATACTGGTTAACACGGTCACGGCAATCAACAGGGGTTTTTGCTGAAAATTTGCCAGAGCCTCTTGAGCCGCCGCCATCATGCGCTGGCCACCGCTGGCATGGACATTCACCATCCACACCCCCATCTTGGCGGCCGTGGCCACCGCCTTGGCGGTGGTATTAGGAATGTCGTGGAACTTCAGGTCCAAGAACACCTCAAAATCTTTATTTTGCAGGGCCTCAACCAGCTGTGGACCCTCGCTAGTAAACAGCTCTTTGCCCACCTTTAAGCGACAACGCTGTGGATCGAGACGCGATACCAGCTCTAGGGTCTGCTTTTTATTATCAAAATCCAATGCCACGACAATGGGGTTATTTTGCATGATTGATCCTTACTTTATCTTTGGGTTTGGCCGCCTTAGACGCCAAGTTCGGCATAAAACTCTCCCATTGCTTACAGCTAGGGCAACGCCAGTAGTGCTTATCTGCTGCAAAACCGCACTGGCGACAGTGATGATCGTCTGTGCCAGCAGCCAGTTGTTCGAGTGTCTCTTTTAAGCCCTGCAAAAAACTAATGGGCACAGGCTCCCCCTTGTGGATTAGCTCATCTAGTAACAAGCTAAAACCCTCCATGGTCGGCACCTGAGCGATGGCAGAGGTTAATTGCGAGATGGCCGCATCGTGCGTATGGTGCTCGGCCAAATGCTGGGCATAACTGTGCAGGGTCAAAGGCATGGGCGCGTCATACCACAATTGCTCGAGTATTTTTTCTAGCTCTTGGGGGCGATGCCTAGCGACCAACAAGCTTTTAAGTTGCGGCAATACTTGATGCAACAGGCTGGGCTGGTATTGCAACACCTCTTGCAAGGAGGCCAGTATTTTTTGCGGAAAGCCCTCTAGTTCCGCCATACGAGCCGCTAAGATGAGCGCCCGAATACACTTGTTGTCCCATTTCAGGGCCCGCGTTATTAGGTTGCTCGCCTCACGCCAGCGGCTGTTTTTCATGGCCGCCTCGGCCAGTTCACAACAGGCATAGGCCACCGATTTACTGCCCCTCAGAGCCTTTCTATCGGCGGCTAAGTCCAGTATTTTTTGCCAGTCCTGTTCTTCCTCGTAGAGGGTCACTAGCTTATTGAGCACCTTTATCTTAAGGCTCGAATGCTTAAGATTCGAATGCCCCTGCAACAACGCCAGTAATAAACGCTCGGCACGATCGAACAGGCCCGCATTGAGATAATCCGAGGCGAGGGCCAACTGCACTTGCGCCGCGATATTTTTATCCAAGTCTGGGCGAGCAAACAGGCTTTGATGAATAGAGATAGCCTTGTCCAGTTCGCCCCGACGCCGGTAGAAGGCCCCCAAATTTAATTGCAGCTCTACCGCCTCTTGGCCTTTGGCCATATCCAAAATAGCCAGCATGGTTTCCGAGGGGCCATCGTTGGCAAACATATCCATGCTCGGGAACGGGGTGCTACTGATCTTTTTACGCCCATCGAAACGGCCCAGCAGCCAACCGCACGCCACGGCCACCACCAAGAGCAGTAACATGTGAAGATCAAAGGGCGGCATTATTGCAGCTGTTCGCAACGCTGCACGGCGCTCGCCAATTGTTTTTTCAGCTTATTACGCTGACGCTTCAGCTGCCACAGCCACAGGCTGTTGGCAATAATGCCCAGCAAGCAACCCACAAACAGGGCGGCCACCAGCAACAAACCCAGAGAATATTCCGCGCTGCGCCATAGCACTATGTCTAGCTCCACAAGTTCTGGGTTGCGTAAATTAATCACCACCCCCACGACTAGGATCATCAACGACAGACTTAAACTGATAAAGGACTTAATCCACCCCATGAACACTCCTAACGATTCCGTGTGCAGACAAAAAAAACAATGAGGGGAATTATCCCTGTTGAACCCGTTTCTTGCAATCCCAGCGACGCTCGCAGGAGGCAACTCGATTAGCCGCCGATAGCAATAGGCCCATAGCGTAAAGCCTGCAAGTTAGTATCTAGGCGGCAATCTAACTTTAAGCTCACTAGCTTTCTGGCCAGCAAGGCCACTCGGTAGTGCTCGATCAGGGCTATACCGGCCCGCCCCTGAATGGCCTCGCTGTGAATGAGAATATTATCCAAATCCCCGTAGGCCTCTAACAAGGTGCCCGCCGTCTTGGGGCCAATACCGGGCACGCCGGGTACATGATTGGTGGTATCCCCCACTAGACTCAAGAAATCCACCAGCTGATGGCTCTTAAGACCCAGAGTTTGCTCCACGTCATCGAGCTGCAAGATGCGCTTATCGAAATAATGGTACAGGCTAATATGGTCGCTGGCGATCTGCATGAAGCCCTTATCGGTGGACACTATCGTCACCCTAACCCCCTTGAGGGCGGCCTTCACCGCGAGGGTGGCGATTAAATCATCGGCCTCGTATTCCTCCATCAACAAACAGTGTATGCCCAGGGCCTTAAAACGCTCACCGAACTGAGGCAGGGCCTGCGCAAGATCTTGCGGCATGGGTTTACGGTGAGCCTTGTATTCGGCAAACATCTCATGACGCCAAGTAGGCCCCTTGCCATCGAATACCACCGACACATGGGTCGCCTTGCTCACCTCGATATTTTTTAAAATGGCATTCTGGCTCAGCAACAGGGTTTGCTCGATCACATCGCTTGCGCGTGTAGCCTGAGCCGCATATATGCGCCGAATCAGATTCATGGCGTCGATTAACAATAACTTCATTTAGGCTTCTTGATTACTTTGCTGTAGATGCCACAGACGAGCATAGTGGCCAGCCATGTTGAGCAGGCTCTGGTGATTGCCCTGCTCCACCACTTGGCCATTCTCGATGACGAGGATGCGGTCGGCATCGATGATAGTAGAAAGCCGATGGGCGATGACCACGCTGCTCTTGTTGCGCGATACTTCCTCTATGGCCTGTAACACCGCCCGCTCGGAGACGCTATCCAGTGAACTGGTGGCCTCATCGAAGACGAGGATGGCAGGCTGCTTTAAGATGGTACGGGCGATGGCCACCCGTTGTTTTTCGCCACCCGAGAGTTTCAGCCCACGCTCCCCCACCTGGGTATCATAGCCCTTGGGCAACTGCTCGATAAATTCTTTTAAATGGGCCAACTCGATGGCCCGCTTCACCTCGTCATCGCTGGCACCTGGGCGCCCGTAGCGAACATTCTCTAAGATAGACTGGTTAAATAATACGGTATCTTGCGGCACCACGCCGATGGCCTGACGCAGGCTCAGTTGCGACACCTGTTTAATGTCTTGCCCATCGATGAGAATCTGCCCTTCATTCACATCATAAAAACGAAACAACAACTTGGCGATGGTGGATTTACCAGCACCACTGCCTCCCACTAGGGCAAGTTTTTCACCTGGCTGCAACACAAAACTCAAGCCCTTCAATATGGGTCGCTCTGCCTCATAGGAAAAAGCCACCTCGTTAAATTCAATTTTACCCTCGGTGACCTCGATACTGGGGGCCTGAGCGCTATCGCTAACCTTAGAATCCACCTTCATCAACTCAAACATACGCTCGATGTTAATCATGGCACTTTTTATTTCGCGATAGACAAATCCTAGGAAGTTAAGCGGCATAAAAATTTGCATCATGAAGGCATTGATCAGCACAAAGTCCCCAAGGCTCATATCCCCCTCGGCCACATGGTGGGCGGCTAGGGTTAACATAGCAGTCATGGATACCGTGATGATGAGCGCCTGCCCGCTATTCAACGCAAACAGGGTGAGCCGATTCTTACGCTTGGCTTGCTCCCACCGAGCAAGGTCCTCATCGTATAACTGGGCTTCGTGTCGCTCGTTGGTAAAATACTTAACCGTTTCAAAGTTAATTAAGCTGTCGATGGCGCGGGTACTGCTGCGGCTGTCGGCCGTGTTGGCTTCACGGATAAACTGGCTGCGCCAGTCGGTGGTGACCTTGGAAAACCACACATAAGACACCACCGAAAAAAATACGATGAGGGCAAAATCGATGCTGTACTGCTGCCACAATATACCCATGACCAAGAACAACTCTAAAAACGTCGGCAGGATATTAAAAATAAGGAAACGCATTAAAAAACTAATGCCGTTGGTGCCGCGCTCGATATCCCGCGACAGCCCGCCGGTACGGCGCTCTAAGTGAAACGCTAAATCTAGGGCGTGCAAGTGCTCAAATACCTTCAACCCCACCCGCCGCATAGCCCGCTCGGTAACCCGACCAAACAAGGTATCGCGAATTTCGCCCAGCAATACATTGCACAAACGAAGGAAACCATAAGCCAGCAGCAACCCTAGGGGCACAGCAATTAATGCTAGACTGCTATCCGCCTGCTGAGTGTCGAGGTCATCCACCAAAAATTTAAGCACGAAGGGCATGCCGATGCTGGCCAGCTTGGCGGCCAGCAGGCAACACAAGGCCAAACCCACTCGACGCTTATATTCCAGCAGGTGCGGCCATATCTGCTTGACCACACCCCAGTCTACTGGCTTATTTGGATCATAATTCGAGCCCATACCGCGCATGACAACACCCCATTAGATAATCGTGGCCATTCTACCCGAATCCTTGATCACGGGCGCGGCAGCCTCTTAAAATTAGTCATAGAATTTTTAGTTTTAGCGTAGAGGGGGCGCTAAGGGTGATTAAAACAAGCCTAACTGACGATTATTGAGCGCCTGTAAACGCCCACCTATGCCAATCAATCTGACCGCCTTATCGGCCCGCCGCATGGCTTGAGCCAATAGCGCACGGTAATCTGCCATGGTGACGCCGCGCTGATGATCGGCCAAGGTGGTCACCTGAAAATCGGCAAATTTCACCTTAACAAAAGGAGCCAATTGCCGTAGGTGCAGCCCGGCCCGCTCCACGCGAGCCAAGAATTTTGGCCACATGTCGTCCAGCATTTGATTGATTTCATGCTCTGCCGTGAGGTCATTTACGAAGGTGTGCTCCATGCTGATGGATTTGCGGCGATCGCGAACCCTCACTAGGCGATCATCGATTCCCTGGGCTCGCTCGATGAGTATGTCGCCAAACTTACCCATTTGTGACCTTAGGCCTTGGGCAGAAACATCCCGCACGTCCTGACAGGTGTGAATCCCTAGCCCCTTAAGCTTCTCGGCGATTTTTGGCCCCACACCCGCAATCAACTTAACCGGTAACCTGCCCACAAAATCGTGCACCTCACTGGGGGCGATGGCAAATTGACCATTGGGTTTACGCCAATCGCTGGCTACTTTCGCCAAAAATTTATTGGGAGCAATGCCCACCGATACCGTGATGCCTAGCTCACTAAAAATTTGCTGTCGAATTTGCTGGGCGATCAATGCCGCATTACTGGTGGCCGCCAACTCCAGAAAGGCCTCATCCACAGATACAGGTTCGAAGGCCAGGGCGTATTGCTTAAGAATGATCATGAGTTGGGAGGATACTTCGGCATATTTGGCCATGTTGCCGGGCAACATAATAAGGTGAGGACACAACGTTAGCGCCTGAGCACTGGCCATGGCCGAACGAACCCCGTAGCGGCGGGCGGGATAATTACAGGTCGCGATGACGCCACGACGCTCGCGCGCGCCGCCTATGGCAATAGGGACGCCTCGATATTCAGGTTGGTCACGCATCTCCACCGCCGCATAAAAGCAATCACAGTCTACATGTAGAACCTGACGAGCCATTCGAGCAACCAATTAATTACTGTAAATATATACAGTAATTATGGCCAATACCGGATAAATAGCAAGCCTAAAACCCCAGTTCAATCTCCTCCTCTTCATCTTCTTTTTGCAAACGTATGGTGACACGGCGATTAAGATCACGGCCTTTCTTGGTTTTATTGGTGGCCACGGGATAGCGCTCACCATGATAGCGGGTGGTGAACATCTCTGGGTCTAGACCCCGCTTCACCATGTAATCGGCCACCAATAACGCCCGTGACTCAGACAGGCGGCGGTTATGATAGCGACGCCCAGCGCTGTCGCTGTGGCCATCGATATATATGGCGGTGACCTTCGGGTCGGCTTTGACATAAAAGGCAATGAGATCCAGTTTCTTCTTGGATTGCGCATCCAAGCCTTTTTGCCCCCCCTTAAACAGCACTTTGCTCTTGGCCACCTGCCGAAAATTAACCGGCAGCAAGCCCGTCACACAACCCAAGTAATCTTTATAAAAGTTGGTGAAGTTGGCAGCCGAGATCGATACCCTGATGGGCTCGCCATCGTCGTAACGAGCCTTGCGCGTGAAGGTGGGCTGCAAGCCTTTCATGAGCGCCTGCATCATCTTATTAGCCCGTTTCGGCTCGACATTGAGCGGCCGCCGACTGTGCTTTACCTTTACTAAGCCTAGGTCTTGCGCAAAGCGACTGGGAGCCCAGATGGGCGGCTCTATGTGCAGGGCCGCCTGCCCTGGGCCCATGAGATTTTTCTTAACCTTAAGATGAAACATGAGGTCTTCACCCGCTTCGTGGTAAAATACCGCCTCTCCGAAGTCGGGGATGGGCTGCGAGAATTCACACTCAAAGATGGACGGCGTTAAACGCCATTCGGTCTCCTCTATGGGTGCCTGAAAGGTCAAAGCGAGACTGGCCGGGGCCAATACCAACAGGCAAGCCAACCATGGTAGGGTTCGCATGGCCATGACACCTCCGCTTGAAGATAAAAAGAGTTTAAGACGCCCCTGTATTATCGGCCAAATCGCGATTTTCTGCAGCGGCATCTTGCACATGCCCATGGGCACCCACCTGAGCATGAGGTACAATCGCCCCCTTATTATCACTACCCATTAAGGCAGCCTGTGTCCGATCATCAACCTAACCTCATGGCGGAGCGATTTCGCGGCTATTTACCCGTCGTTGTGGATGTGGAAACTGCGGGGTTTAATGCCCAAACTGACGCCCTATTGGAAGTGGCCATGGTGGTCATGGATATGGACGAAAAAGGCTTTCTGTTCCCGGGTTACGAGATGGAAGCCAAGATCAAGCCGTTTGCAGGGGCTAATCTCGAACAAAGCGCCCTAGACTTCACCGGCATCGACCCGCAACGGGACGCCGAAGACGAAGGCAGTGCGCTTAATAACATGTTCAAATCCATTCGCAAGGCCATGAAGGCCAAGGGCTGCAAGAGAGCCATCCTAGTGGGCCATAACGCCCACTTTGACCTGGGCTTCATCAATGCCGCCATCGCTCGTCACGACCTAAAACGTAACCCGTTTCACCCATTCTCGAGCTTCGATACCGCCACCCTGGCCGGACTGGCACTCGGGCACACGGTACTGGCTCGATCGTGCCGCTTGGGCGGTATCGATTTCGACAACAAAGAAGCCCATAGCGCCTTGTATGACACCCAAAAAACCGCCGAATTATTTTCCCTCATCACCAACCAGTGGCATCAACTAGGGGGCTGGGACTGGGCACTACGCAAACACAAACAAGAACAGCAAGAGCGCGCAGCGGAGGCCGAAGAAGAGTAACTCCCGCATATAGCGCCCCTGCCTTTATATCAATATATTCTTATATTAGAATATATTGATATTCACACCCGCATCAACTTGCCCTAAAATAACCCCAGCCTAACCACCTTCTTTAACCACTCTCGAGAGATATATGATCAGCGCCCTGCAAGCCGTGCCTTTTCAGTCTGTACTGAGCGGAGGCCTGCTCATCGGCCTAGCCGCATTATTATTATTTGCCTTTAACGGCCGCATCGCGGGCATTTGCGGCATTACGTTTTCTTTACTCAACAGGAAGACACTAGATATTGCCTGGCGCTGGCTATTTTTAGCGGGACTGGTGGGCGGCACCCTGCTTTACCATTTCTTAACAGGCGCCCCCATCCCAGAACCAGCCAACAACGCACTAGCACCACTCATTGCTGGCGGCCTGCTGGTGGGCTATGGCACGGCCATGGGCAGCGGCTGCACCAGCGGCCATGGTATCTGCGGCATCGCGCGTTTCTCCACTCGCTCCATCACCGCCACCGTGTGCTTCATGGTAGCAGGCATCGTGAGCCTGTTCGTCTTTAAACACCTGCTTGGCTGGAACATATAATGAATCAGAAAATTATCGCATTGATTGCCGGCCTACTATTTGGTGCCGGACTGGCAGCCTCTGGCATGACGGACTCTAACGTCGTACAAGGCTTTCTAGATATGGGCGGAGATTGGAATCCTAGCCTTATGTTTGTGATGGCGACAGGCCTAATGGTGACCCTACCTGGCTTCCAATACTTTCTAAGGCGTAAACCGATTTTTGCCCCAGACTTTAAGCTTCCTACCCTAAAGGACGTCGATAGGCCGTTAGTAATAGGCTCCTGCCTGTTTGGCATGGGCTGGGCGTTGGTGGGCTACTGCCCCGGCCCTGCCGTGGCGGCGCTGGGATATTTACACTGGGAAGGGGTTGTTTTTGTATTGGCCATGCTGGTGGGCGGTAAGGCAAGGCAATGGCAGAATGCCATTAAAACGAATTAAAATTCAATCTGCCTGCCCATAGGGCAATCGCATTAAAATTAAAGCCGTACCATTGCACTCCCCGCCAGCCTGAAATGGTGTTGTTTCAGTTTGCGGCCGCCATTAATCCATCC
>CAJXIK010000055.1 GCA_913054445.1 uncultured Bermanella sp. | reverse complement strand
ATGAAGACGGGAATCGGCCACGGGGTGGCCTCGTACTAGGGGGATGGGGCATTAAGAGCGGATATGCATGAAGACGGGAATCGGCCACGGGGTGGCCTCGTACTAGGGGGATGGGGCATTAAGAGCGGATATGTATGAAGGCGGGAATCGGCCACGGGGTGGCCTCGTACTAGGGCAGCAGTAAGCCGGGAGATAGCTGCTGATTTTTTAGGGTGCCACGAATGGCTGCCAGTCGCCGCGCCTTCAGCGGGCCGATGCGTACCTTGTGCAGGGTCTTGCCGCCTTGCACGGTCTTGCTAATATAGACAGGCTCCGCCACTAGGCCAGCGAGGGACTGGCGCAGCTTTAGCGCAGCGCCGTAGACATGGAAGGCCCCCACCTGCAAGTGCCTCGCGTCCACAGGCGATGGCGGGATTCTAGGCAAGGGGGCCGCCAACAATTCCACCTTTACTTGGGCGGTGCCCAGCTTGTCAAAGTCTAGGCGCACCGCAGCAGCATAGGATAGATCGATCAACCTATCCCCGTGAAATGGGCCGCGATCGTTGACCCGCACCACTAGGCTCTTTTGATTTTTAAGGTTGGTGACGCGCACATAGCTGGGCAGTGGCAAGGACTTGTGGGCGGCACTGAAGGCATACACATCGAAACGCTCGCCGTTGCTGGTGGCGTGACCATGAAATTTTTGACCATACCAAGAGGCGATGCCCACTTGGCTATATTGGGTCAGGCCCTTGGCCACCTCATAGCTTTTACCCCACACCTCGTATCGATCTGGGTTGCCAATACGGCTAAGGGGTTCGCGCACCGGCGTGGGCTCGGTGAGGGCCTCGATGCGCTTATCGAATAGCGGTGTGCTGTCCACGGCCTGTTGATAGCGGGAGTGACCACAGGCCTGCAGCAACAATAGACAGCAGGCCCCAGCGCAAATGCGAGCGAACACCACTATTCGACCAGTGCCTGACTCAGCTCATAGACGGCACGCGCATAGAGGCGACTGTGATTATAGCGGGTGATCACATAGAAGTTTTTATAGGCTAACCAGTATTCTTGGCTGCCTTCTAGCTGGTACCGAAACAGGGCGGCCGCTTGCTCACTGCGCTGCTTGGGCAGGTTAACCCCGCGTTGCTGCCAGTCTTGCAAGCTACCCTTGAGGGACAGGGTTTTATTGGCAAACTTATCGGCGTCGGTGTTGTGCAGGGTCACGCGGTCGGCCATCGGCTCGCCTGATTTCCAGCCGTGGCGCTTAAAGTAGTAGGCGACACTGGCGATGGCATCGCCGCGGTTATGCCATAAATCTTTCTTACCGTCGCCGTCGAAATCCACCGCATAACTAATGTAGCTAGAGGGTATAAACTGCCCTAAGCCCATGGCACCCGCGTAAGAACCCTTAATGCCCAGCGGGTCCAGCTGATTATCGCGCACCATTAGGAAGTAATGCTTTAACTCACGATAAAACAACGAACGCTGCGGGTAGTCGAAGGCCAAAGTGGCCAGGGAATCGATCACCCGGTAGCTGCCCGTGTTGCGCCCGTAGAATGTCTCTACGCCAATGACGGCGGCGATGATCTCGCGCGGCACGCCGTACTTGGCCTCCACTTCATCGAAGATGGCTTTGTATTCTTGCAGGAAGGCCTTACCTGCCTCTATTCTTTTGTTCTGCATGAAGATGGCACGGTATTCATACCAGGCCTTGGTTCTTTCTGCCGGGCGCGCGATGGCCTTGAGGATGCTGTCTTTGCGTTCCGCTTGCGAGAGCACCGCGCGCAACATCTTGGGGTCGTACTGATGCTCTTGCACCATCTCCTGAATGAAGGGCTCCAACTTGGGGTGATCGTTATAATCACCGTCTGCCACCATCAAACCACTAAATAAAGCCAATACGCTTAACGCTACCACTTGAACACCTACCCTAAATTGCCACTCGCTATTAATTACACTTGCCGATGCATGTAGATCGACATAATTACCCCGAAGGCCGCCATTAAGGTGACGATGGAGGTTCCACCATAACTCACTAAGGGCAGAGGTACCCCCACCACGGGGAGGATACCACTGACCATGCCGATATTCACAAACACATAGACAAAAAATGTCACGATTAATGAGCCGCCCAGCAGCCGCGAGAAACTGTCGCGGGCCTGCGCAGCCATGTAAATGCCGCGTATCACGATCATTAGGTACAGTATCAAGAGCAGCAACACCCCTATCAGGCCCTGCTCTTCGGCGAAGACGGCGATGATGAAATCGGTGTGACGCTCGGGTAAGAATTCCAACTGGGACTGAGTGCCCTGCAGCCAGCCCTTGCCCTCTATGCCACCCGAGCCGATGGCCGTCTTACTCTGAATGATGTTCCAACCCGACCCCAAAGGGTCGCTCTCTGGGTCTAAAAACGTCAGCACTCGCTGCTTTTGATAGGCATGCATCACGCCGTACCACATGGCCGGTGCCACCGCCAAGACCACCATCAGGGCCAGCGCAATCCAGCGCCAGCTTAAACCCGCAAACAACAACACTAGCAAGCCGGATGCCGAGATTAATAGCGAGGTGCCCAGATCTGGCTGCATCATGATCAACAGTGTCGGTATATAGATGAGCACCAGCGCCTGCACGATCACCTTAAAATTAGGCGGCATGAGCCGACTGGCCATGAACCAGGCCAGCATCATGGGCACCGCCAGCTTCATGATCTCCGAGGGCTGAAAGCGAAACAAGCCAAAGATGCTCAACCAACGCTGCGCCCCCTTAGCCCCCACGCCCATGACCAGCACCAACAGCAAGGCGATGATACCGGCCGCAAACAGCCACGGGGCCGCCAACTGAAACCAGTGGGGATTAAACTGGGCAATGACCAGCATGCAGCCGAAACCGATGGCAAAATACACCATCTGACGCGACACCATCTGCATGTTTTGGCCGCTGGCGCTGTAGAGGGTAAAAAGCCCCACCAGCACCAGCAATAACAACATAGCAAACAGCAGCGGGTCGATATGAAGCCGCCGAAAGAGGCTGCGTCCCCGGCCCATGCCGCTGTCGTCCAGTTGCCGTATAAAATCCCCTGACATGATTAATTTCCCATATTGCTGAGGCCAAAAACATCACGCTTAAGCGGCGGGCGTTGCGCCAACGAACTTAAATAGGCGTCGGTCACCTTGCGGGCGATGGGGCCTGCGGTACGCCCGGCGGACTCACCGTTTTCCACGATGACCGCGATGGCAATTTGCGGCGCATCCACCGGCGCAAAGCTCACGAATAAGGCGTGGTCCCGTTGGCGCTCCAACAGGGCTGCCGAGTCGTATTCTTCATTTTGTTTGATGCTCACCACCTGGGCGGTGCCGGTCTTGGCGGCTAGCCGGTATTGCAAGCCTTTCTGCAACGCCCTCGCCGTGCCCATGTGATGCCTGATGACCCCCTCCATGGCGCGCCCCATGCGCTCCCAATCGGCGGGGTTGTTAATCTCCACGTCCGCAGGCGCAGACGCATCCGCTAGCGCCACCCCATCTATGTATTGCACCAATTTGCTCCGCTGCCACTTGCCCTTATTAGCAAACACGCTCATGGCGGTGGCCAACTGCAACGGGGTGATGAGCATGTAACCCTGGCCTAGGCCCATGTTGAGGGTGTCCCCCGCGTACCAAGAGCGGCCACGATGCTGTTTCTTCCAGGCTCGGCTCGGCAGCAAGGCGGGTAAGGCATTGCCCACATCCAGCGAGGTATTTTTACCAAACCCAAACTGGCTAAGAAAGGGCTCTATGTTGTCTATGCCGGCGCGAAATGACATTTCATAGAAGTACACATCGCAACTCTGGATGATGGCCTGCCGCAGGTTGATGTCATCACCATGGCCATTGCGCTTCCAGTCGCGGTAAACCCGTTCGTCGTTGGCCAGCATGTACCAGCCAGGATCATCTATTTTTTCCGACCAGTTAGTGACCCCGCTTTGCAAGAAAGACAGACCAATAAAGGGCTTCATGGTGGAGCCTGGAGGGTATTGGCCACGGCTGGCGCGGTCGAACAAGGGGGTATCTAAGGAATCGCGCAGCGTATTGTAATCTTCATAGCTAATGCCATTCACAAACAAGTTAGGGTCGAATGAAGGGCTGGAGACCATGGCCAAGATGCCACCAGTGTTGGGGTCGATGGCCACGAGCGAGCCGCGCCGCCCCTTAAAGGCCTGCATCGCCACCCGTTGTAAGTTGGCATCTAGGTTCAGCATAAGGTTGCTGCCAGGCTTAGGACTTTCGCGCTCCAATACATCGAGGATACGGCCCTGAGCGTTGGTCTCTACCTTCTGATAACCCACCTCTCCGTGTAAGGCGTCTTGGTAATAACGCTCTATGCCGATCTTGCCCACTCGTCTCGTGGCCTTATATTGCACGTCATCTAGGCGGCGCTTTTCCTTTTCATTCATCTGCCCCACATACCCCAAGACATGAGCGAAGTCTTCGCCCCGCGGGTAATGGCGCACCAGCTCGGCCTCCACCTCGACCCCTTTCAGGAAGAACGCATTCACCATGAGCTTGGCTATTTCGGTTTCGTCGAGGCGGTATTTGATGGTGATGGCTTCGAAGGGTCGCCGCCACTGCTTGAGGCGTTTCTGAAAGCGAGCGCCTTCCTCTGGGCTTAAGCCCACTAGGGTATCGATAAGCGCGAGGGTGGCGTCCATATCCTGCACGCGCTCAGGCACTATACTGAGGCTGTGACTGGGTAGGTTTTCGGCTAATAAGATGCCGTTACGATCGAAGATGAGGCCGCGAATGGGGGCCACGGGCTTCAGTTGTACTCGATTATTTTCGGATTTACTGGCGAACAACTCGTGCTGACTCACCTGCAAGAAGACCATGCGCCCCGCCAATGCACACAGCAATAGCAGCACACAGAACGCAGCCAAGATTGCTCGACGCACAAAGATGTCTTTCTCGTTTTCTGCGTCCTTGAGGGAAAAGCTCATTTATAATTTCGCTTATTCTTTTTATTGGTGCGTCGTTACTTGTGATAGGGGTGGTTACTGTTAATGCTCCACGCTCGATACAGCTGCTCGGCCAATAATACCCGTACCAGAGGATGTGGCAAGGTCAGAGGGGAGAGGGACCACTTCTGAGTGGCTTTTTGGCTGCACGCTTTGCTTAGGCCATCTGGGCCTCCCACCAGTAAGTCGACATCCTGCCCCGCCATGCGCCAGCCCGACATCTGCTTGGCCAGCTGTTCGGTGCTCCAAGGCTTGCCTAGCACCTCTAGGGCCACACAGGTGTTTTGCGGCTTCATGGCCGCCAACATGGCCTGCCCTTCTTTGTCGATGGCCTTACTGACCGGCTGATTCTTACCCCTCGGGCCGAGGGGTAACTCCACCAGTTCGAGGCGACAATCGTGGGGCAGGCGCTTCGTGTATTCGGCAAACCCCTCCTGCACCCAAGCGGGCATTTTAGTGCCCACGGCAATTAAGCGAATCTTCATCTAGCGAGAAGTCGCCTGCGATTCGTTCCAAAGGCTCTCTAGGTCGTAGTATTCACGGGCCTGCGCGGTCATCACGTGCACCACCACATCGCCTAGGTCGATCAGTACCCAGTCGCTGCTGCCACGGCCTTCCGAACCCAGAGGCATGTGACCGGCGGCTTTGGATTTTTCGGAGACGTTGTCGGCCAAGGCCTGCGCATGGCGGCTAGAGGTGCCGGTGGCGATGACCATAGTGTCGGTCACGGAGTTGCGACCGGTGACGTCAATTACGCTGATGTCTTGGGCTTTTAGATCTTCGAGTGAGTCAATCACAAGTTTATTTAGTGCTGCTGCATCCATTGGAGTGCGTTCTAACCTCGGTAGAGCCCATGACGCTCAATATATTCAATGACAGGCTGGGGGACATGGTTATCCACAACCTCATGTTGTTTAATGCTGGCCCTAACCTGGCTGGAGGACAATTCCAACTGGGGCAGGGTAAGCTGTAAGTAAGCACCACAAGGCCGCGCCTTGAAGTCCGTTTTATCGTTTAATTTCTGCGCGGGCCAGTGCGCGAGGCTGGCATCCGCCGCTCCGGCCCTAGCCACCACCAACACATTGGCCAAGGCAAATACCTGCCGCCAGTGGTGCCATTGATCGAGCCCCACGGCGGCATCGGTGCCCACAACCCAGACGATATGGGCGTAATCACCCAGCTCGTGTCGTAACGCGGCAAGCGTTTCGACGGTATAGGTGGCACCTTGGCGCTGGGTTTCACGCGCATCCAGCTTGAGTATAGGCTGCTCTGCCAACGCCAACCTAAGCATAGCCAGCCGGTGCTGGGCGGAGCTCGTGCCCACTTTATGGTAGGCATCGCCACAGGGCATTAGGTACACCTGCTCGTAGCCCATGATTTCGGCGAGGGCCTGGGCAGTGATTAGGTGCCCTTGGTGTACTGGGTCGAAGGTGCCGCCCAGCACGACATAGTGTTGCGCCGAGTTAATGCCGCTGTTAATAACCCTATTAATGACGAATGTGCCCGTCACCCAGTACGATCCACTTCTGTGAGGTGAGGCCATCTAGCCCCACCGGCCCACGGGCATGGATTTTATCTGTGCTGATGCCAATTTCGGCACCTAGGCCGTACTCGAAGCCATCGGCAAAGCGAGTAGAGGCGTTCACCATCACCGAACTGGAATCCACCTGACGCAAGAAATCCCGAGCCTTAGTGTAGTTTTCGGTGATGATGCTGTCGGTGTGGTGACTGCCATAGCGGTTGATGTGGGTGATGGCATCGGCCATGCCCGTCACCACCTTAATGGCCAGCACTGGGGCTAAGTATTCTGTGCTCCAGTCTGCTTCGCTGGCGTCTTTGACATCGGCCAAGATCGCCTTAGTGTGCTCACAACCGCGTAGCTCTACCTTTAATTCGCCATAGGCACGGGCCAGCTGGGGCAGGGCTTTGGCCGCCACCGACTGCGCCACCAGCAGGGTCTCCATGGTATTGCAGGTGCCGTATCTATGGGTCTTGGCATTGATGGCCACGTTGACCGCCTTACTGATGTCGGCGTCATCGTCTATGTACACATGGCAGATGCCATCTAAGTGTTTGATCACGGTGACCTTGGCATCGGCACTGATGCGCTCGATCAGGCCTTTGCCGCCACGGGGGATCACCACGTCGACGTAATCGCTCATGGTGATTAGCTCACCCACCGCCTGACGGTCGGTGGTGGTGATAACCTGCACCGTGTGCTCACATAAGCCCGCCACCTCTAATCCGCTACGGATGCACTGCGCCAAGGCCTGATTGGATTCGATGGCCTCGCTGCCGCCACGCAAGATAGCGGCATTGCCCGATTTTAAGCACAGGCTGGCCGCTTCTATGGTCACGTTGGGGCGTGATTCGTAGATGATACCTATAACCCCTAACGGCACCCGCATCTTACCCACCTGAATACCGCTGGGGCGATACTCTAAATCTGTCATGCCCCCCACGGGATCGGCCAGCGCTATGACCTGATGCAGGCCTTCGAGCATGCCGTCGATGCGCGCTGGGGTGAGTTCGAGGCGATCTAGCAGGGCGGCATCTAGGCCGTTTTCGGCGCCGCGCTGCATGTCTTTTTGATTGGCCAGCATTAAGCCATCACGGCTACTTTCGATGGCCGTGGCGATGGCGGCCAGTGCCTTGTTTTTTAGGCCACTATCGGCGCGGGCGATGGCGGCACTGGCAGCGCGGGCTTGTACACCCACTTGCTGCATGTAGGCTTTTATATCCATAAACTGAACCTAAACGTCTAATATGAGGTGAGTGACGAGATTTCCTCGCACGCAGGCCCCATAGGCATAATTATTAATCCGTCATTATACCCCATACTTAAGTTTACCCATACCGTGAAATACACGCCATGCCACCTGCTTTAAACATTGGCCATGCCAAGATACTGTTTTCGGTCATGATCGGCAGCGTGCTGGTGCCCATGGCCTATTTGCATTACTTGAATGGCCAGCACGGGGGTTGCTTGCTCAGCGCCTGCCTAGCCCTAGTGGCTTTTATCAATGCCCTAGCCCTCGGCGTGGGGCGCGCCCCCTTCCCAGCCAAGGGCATCGTATGGCTATTCATGCTGTTCGTGGGCGGATTATCCCTGCTGGCTGCCGCCCAAGCACCAGAACACAACCTTTACTGGCTTTACCTTTACAGCATCGGCGCGCTGTTTTTATTGCCCCTAAAAAAAGCGCTTTGGCTGTTGGCGGGCTACACCCCCCTAGCCGCTTATATTGTCGTTAACGTCGCGCCGCCGTTACTGCAACCACAGGTGCTCTTCACCCTAGTGGTCATCGCCACCGTGGCGATTTTTCTAGGGGTGGTGAGGTCTCGCACCCATACATTGTTAGAGCCCTTAATCAGCAAAGACCTGACCACCGGTGCGCACAAAGAGACCTTCTTACGCCAGAATTTAAACACAGAGATCAACCGCGCCGAGCGCGAGGGCACCGCCCTGACCCTCATGTGTTTTCGACTCCAAACGAGCCACGACACGCCAAAACATGCGCCCCTCAAATCTTTGCCCGTGCTGGCCGCTGCCATCGACGGCATGCTGCGACCCTTCGATCAATATTACCGCCTGCAAGAAGATGGCTTCGCCGTTATCTTGCCCCACACCACCACCGCCGAAGCCATCAGCAAGGCCGACCATTTGCTAACAAACAACGCCTACGCTCAACACAAAAAATATATACAGCTGGGAGTGGCTAGCCTCAATGTGGGGGATGATGCCGCTAGTTTGATCCTCAGCGCGCAACAGGATTGCCGCCATGCTTGAAATCAGCATGGAGAAAGATCCGGCTCTCACCCTGCTTTATAGTTTGCTGACGGCTGCCAGCACCCTGCTATGCGTCTGCCATTATTGGTATGGGCATTTTGATATGCTGTTAATCAACCTCATCGCCATGGCCATCTTTGCCTTTGCCGCGATTTTTTCGAGCCTTAATCGCCACCAATATGACAGCAAATACATCAACCTATTGACCCTCTGTGTCATCGCCATCTTGATGCAATACCCGCTGCGTGAACAACCCCAGCTCACCCTCCATTGGATCTATATATTTCCCATGCTCGCGTCGTTCATCCTGCCCCTGCCTTGGGCCTCTGCATTGACTCTGGCGGTGCTCGCCAGCAGCCTCGCGCAGCTCACGCTCATCTATGACGGGCAACCGTGTTTACGCTTAGGGCTGACCTACACGCTCATCGGCCTCTGTTCTTTGTGTTACGCCTACCTCAATGCCAGCAAGCAACAGCGACTGCTGGCGCTGGCGGTCACCGACTACCAATCTGGGGCCTATAATCGTCGCTTCTTATCACGCATGCTGGAACAAGAAATATCTCGCAGTCAATTTACTCAGCGCACCCTCTCCTTACTCGCCTTGAGCATAGATGACTACCAACAAGTATTGGATATTCACGGCCACGGAAGCGGCGTAAAATTGCTGCGGGAATTTCGTGTCACTCTCATCGAACAACTAAGAGCTGGCGATGAAGTATTTCATGATGGCGAGGGCACCTTTTATATTTTGCTGCCCAACTGCCCCAGCGAAGGGGTCGTGCTATTAAAAGAGCGCTTAAAGGTGCAGCTCGATGAACGCCAGTGGGTAGATGTGGGGGAACTGCAATTAAGCGTGGGCTTGGCCACCTTAAGAGAAGCCGAAGACAGCGAACATTTTTTTCAGCGCGCCAGCGAACAGGTGGTGAAACAACAGCAGACAGCATTACGTTTATTGGCGTTCGACCACTGACACCCGCGGCGAATAATGTAGAGCGCCTAGTTTATGGAGCAGGGAAATCGCATTAAAATTAAAGTCGTACCATTGCACTCCCCGCCAGCCTGAAATGGTG
>CAJXIK010000054.1 GCA_913054445.1 uncultured Bermanella sp. | reverse complement strand
TAGTGCTTTTTAGGTCGCCGTGGACTCATCCATGAGGGCTTGCCTCGGCATCCATGCCTCGAACATCCTATACGACCACTAGTAAGAACCCATTTTATAATACACGTTTGGTACTGTGCTTATAACAGCCTACTGGGTGCTGGCCAATTGATACAACTCGTGGCTATCTTTAGCCTGACGCAGGCGGTCGCGGAATGATGGTTGGTTAAATTTTTGTGCCAACATGCTTAGGGTCTGTAAATGTTGCTCGGTGGCCTGGGTGGGCACTAATAAGACAAAGACGATATCCACGGGTACGCGGTCAATGGCATCGAAGTCGACGGCTGTTTCCAATACAAACAAGGCACCCAAGGTATCTTCACACTCACTCAGGCGGCTGTGGGGAATGGCGATGCCTTCGCCGATGCCGGTGCTGCCCAATTTTTCTCGCGCAATGAGGTGTTGGTAGAGGTCATCTGCCTGAGCGTCGGGAATTTGATCGGCTAAGAAATTAGCCACATATTCGATTACACGTTTTTTGCTGCTGCATTGCGCACCCAATTGGGTGCGCTCCAGAGTTAAAATATCAGAAATACTGGGTGTCATATGGGCTTATTGAGTGTTTCAGTGGCGATGGTTATTCATCTTTTCTTTATGTTTAAGCAATTGACGGTCGAGTTTATCGGTTAAGCCGTCTATGGCCGCGTACATGTTCTCATCGTCTGCGTTGGCGTGCAACTCAGCGCCGGACGCACGGATGGTCGCTTCTGCTTTTTGCATGAGCTTTTCAACGGTTAATGTTACCTGCACATTGGTTATGTACTCAAAATGTCGCTCTAATTTGAACACTTTAGATTGGACATAATCTTTCAGGGCTTGAGTTACTTCAACATGGTGGCCGCTGATATTAATTTGCATAGATGGCTCCTACTGTCGGCATCCCAAAATTAGGATGCGTGAATGTGCTGGTAACCTAAGTATAGGTCACCGGCGAAAACCGGTGTGACATACGTCAATCTATTATCAAATTGTCTTGAAACTTATTAAACCAATCTCTTGCGCTCGTTGGAAGGCGGGATTTGCATGGCTTCTCGGTATTTTGCCACCGTTCTGCGAGCAACTTTAATGCCTTCTTCTTCTAAATGAGCCGCTATTTTACTGTCGCTCAGGGGTTTTTTAGCGCTTTCTACGGCGATCATCTTCTTGATCATGGCACGGATGGCGGTGGAAGAACACTCGCCGCCACTGGTGGTGCTCACGTGGCTGGAGAAGAAATATTTTAATTCAAATATACCCCTCGGGGTGTGCATGTATTTCTGGGTGGTGACCCGAGATATAGTGGATTCATGCATACCCACGGCCTCGGCGATGTCGTGCAGCACCAAGGGTTTCATGGCTTCATCGCCCATATCTAGAAACTTATGCTGGTATTCAACAATTTCACGGGCCACCTTTAGCAGAGTGTCGTTGCGACTCTGTAGGCTCTTTAAGAACCAGCGGGCCTCTTGCAGGTGGTCTTTAATAAATGTGTTGTCGGCGCTGGTGTCGGCCCGCTTCACCATGGACGCATAGTGGTCGTTGATGCGCAGTTTGGGCGCGATGTCGGGGTTGAGCTCCACTCGCCACTCGCCTTTTACCTTGCGTACCATGACATCTGGAATTACGTACTCGCTGGCCTGGGGGGCAATTTGTGATCCTGGCCGTGGGTTAAGCTCTTGAATGCCGCGAATCACCAGCTTGAGCTCTTCTTCCTTCACCTTGAGCTTGCGCATGAGGGAAGCATAATCTTTAGAGCCCAGCAGCTCTAAGTGGTTGTCGATGAGTTTCTTGGCCAGCGCCAACCAGGGGGTGTCTTCGTCTAAGTGGGAAAGCTGTACCGACAGGCATTCCTGTAAATCACGGGTGCAGACCCCGCTGGGCTCAAATTGCTGCACGCGACGCAATACCGCCTGAATCTCATCCATCTCAATATCGAGAGTTGGGTCGAGGCTGTCTAATATGTCTTCTAGGGTTACCTTGAGGTAACCGTCACTGTCGACCCCCTCCAAGATATTGATGGCGATCAGGTGATCGTTCGCCGACATGGAGGTTAGGTTGAGTTGCCACAATAAATGATCTTGCAAATCATCTGTGCTGCCATTGCGCGAATCCATGTCGAAGTCATCACCCGAGCCTGCTTGCCCAGTGCCGGTGGCGGCAGGAGCAGCGGAGGCTTGCCAAGTATCGTCCCACTCGCTGTCGGTGGAGAGGTCATCGGGAATGGTTTCGCTCCAGTCGCTGTCGGCGACGGCTTCGTTCTCGGCGTGGGTGTCTTCTTTGCTGGTGGCTTCGTTGCTGGGGGTGTCGCTAAGAGGGGTCTCACTCACCGGTGAGTCGTTGTCGTTTTTGTCTTTCTTGTCGGCATCCTTGGATTCGAATTCTTCCTCTACATCCAGCAGTGGGTTCGAGTCCAGCATGCCTTGGATTTCTTGCTGAAGGTCGAGAGTAGAAAGCTGTAACAGGCGAATGGCTTGTTGCAGCTGAGGTGTCATGGTCAGCTGCTGACCCATTCTTAGTTGTAGCGAAGCTTTCATAGGTGGCGACTTAATCCTGCAATATGAACCAATAAGTATGACCGAGCTGGCGTCAGTTTTATGGATAACTTGTGTCTTGAATATACAAGATTACAACTTAAAGTCATCACCTAAATAAATATCTTTTACCAGTTGATTGCTCAATACCACATCGGCAGAACCTTCGGCGATGATGTGGCCATTGCCCACTATGTAGGCTTTCTCACAGATATCTAGGGTTTCCCGCACGTTGTGGTCGGTAATTAATACGCCGAGGCCACGGTCTTTGAGCTGCTTGACGATGCTCTTGATATCTCCCACCGAGATAGGGTCGACTCCCGCAAAGGGTTCGTCTAGGAGAATGAAGGCCGGGTCGGCGGCGAGGGCGCGGGCAATCTCTACTCGGCGACGTTCTCCGCCAGATAGGGCCATACCCTGGCTGTCACGAATGTGCTGAATATGAAATTCGTCCAGCAGGCTTTCCAGCTTCTCGTGGCGTTGGGCGCTGGTTAATTCCTTGCGGGTCTCCAAGATGGCCAGAATATTATGGGCCACCGTGAGCTTGCGAAAGATGGAGGCCTCTTGCGGCAGGTAGCCGATGCCTTTTTTAGCGCGCCCGTGCATGGGGAGGTCGGTAATGTCTTCGTCGTCGATGGTGATGGTGCCTTGGTCGGCATTGACGAGATTCACTATCATGTAGAAGCAGGTGGTCTTACCCGCGCCATTAGGGCCCAGTAGACCGACAATTTGGCCGCTGCTGATGGACAGTGAAACATCTTCTACTACTTTTCTCGGGCCGTAGCTTTTGGCAAGGTTGCGAGCGTGTAAGGTGGCCATTTATTGTTGTGTTTCCTGTGCGGCGGGTGCTGCCTCTTGCTGGGGTTGAATCACCATGTGAATGCGGCTGTCGCTGGTTTGGCTGTCGGCTTTTATTCTTTGCTCTTGCATGAGGTACACTATTTTTTCACCGGCAAAGAGGTTGCCCTGCTTCTCGAGACCGGCATTTTTCAGTAGGGTGAGTTGTTCCTTGCCGGTGTGAAAAATAATGGTCTCACCATAGGCCTGGGTCTTGCCTTCGTCGGCTGTGATGACTTGCTCGTAGCGCGCCGGTTTGCCTTCGGCGATGACCTTTTGCAGGCCTTGCTCGTTGCGAATTAAGGTAATGCGATCGGCGCGTATGTTGAGGGTGCCCTGGGTCATCTCTACGTGGCCACTATAGATCAGTTGGCCCTGGGGCTTATCTAGGAAGGCGCTGTCACTGGCGATGCGGATCTCTTGCTGGGTGTCTTCGGGCAGGGCATAGCTGCCATGGCAGAGGCCCAATAATATTAACAGTGACAAAAAGCGGCGTTGGCTCATACCTTTATTGCGCATGGGGGTCATGTATTCCTTGAACCTGAGACTTGAAACTGGCCTGTTGCTTGGTCATATCTAGCGTCATGCCGGTGGCGGTTAACTTAGTGCTGGGGCTGCTGATTTCCACGGCTGTGTCAGTGTCGGCTATTTGCTGTTTTAAGTCTATGGACAAGTGTTGGGTGCTGAGGGAGAAGGTACCCGCCTCCTGCTGCAAGGGAGAGATTAATACCGAGCCGTCCAGTTCCAGCGTCTGCCCCTGTGATAGTCGGCCTTGCTGGGCGTTTACTCGCCATTGGGATTGCGCCCCCTGATGCAGGGTGAGGGTCGGTGCTTGCAGTTGAGTGCGGTCATCATAGGGGTAGTGATGGGCGGTGCTTGCTTGCATAGTGCGATCCAGCTGGCCGTCGCCAGCATAATGGCGAGCCTGTAGACCCTGAATGATATAGTCGGCTTCCTGCTGGATGGCCTGTTGAGTGCTGTTGCTGGGCCCCAGTTGCTTGTCATCCAATGCCAAATACCCCACCACGCCGATGGCGGTGAGAATCGTGACGATGTAGCGTCTGCGCACTTAGATTACCCCGGCTCTTAATAAATCGTGCATGTTGATAACGCCCACTAGGCGGCCGTCTTCGATGGCCACGATGGCATTAATTTTTTTCTCTTCCATTATCTGCAAGGCTTCAGCGGCCAGTTTCTGCGGATGGATGATGGCGCACTGGGCGGTCATGACCTCTGACACTGGGGTGGTGTGGAAGTCTAGGCCGTTATCGAGGGCGCGCCGCAGGTCGCCGTCGGTGAAGATGCCCAGCAGCCGTCCGGCAGCATCCACCACGGTGGTCATGCCTAGGCCCTTCTGAGTCATCTCCAGCAGGGCATCTTGCACTAGGGTAGTGTGCTTGACGCTGGGAATCTGGCTGCCGCAATGCATGATGCTCTCGACCTTCAGTAATAGGCGGCGGCCGAGGCTGCCGCCAGGATGACTGAAGGCAAATTGCTCGGCGGTAAAGCCTCTGGCTTCTAGCAGGGCGATGGCGAGGGCATCGCCCATGACCAAGGCCACGGTGGTGCTGGAGGTGGGGGCTAAATCCAGCGGACAGGCTTCCTTGTCTACCCCCACATATAGGTGGCTATCGGCAGCGAGGGCGAGGCTGGATTGGCGCTCGCCGGTCATGGCAATGAGGGGGATGCTAAGGCGCTTCAAGAGTGGTAGCAGGGTTGTCACCTCTCCTGACTCGCCGGAATTAGAGAGAGTGATGACCACGTCGTTGGCGGTGATCATGCCCATGTCGCCGTGGGCGGCCTCGCCTGGGTGGACAAAGAAGCTCGGGCTGCCGGTACTGGCCAAGGTGGCGGCGATCTTGTTGCCGATGTGCCCCGACTTGCCCATGCCGGTGACGACGATGCGGCCCTTGCAGTTGAGCAGCAACTCACAGGCGGTATTTATGGTGTCATCCTCTATGTGCGCTAACAGCTCGTTGACCGCATCTCGCTCGGCGCTCACGGTGCGCTGAATTGAGGCTAAATAGTTAAACTGGCTCATCTGCAAATTCTTATAGGGTCAATGTAAATAGGATGTCGCTTAGTGCTGTACCAATAATAAACCTAAATAACTCACATAGGCTAATAACAGTAAGCTGCCAGCGCGGCGGCCCACCCGTTTGGCCTTTCTGGAGCCATATAGGAAGGCGATGAGCAGCAGGGTCAATAACAGCATAGTCGTGTAATCCCGATACAGGGCGCTGCCCTCTATCTGGGTAACCGCCACCAATCCCGGAATGGGCAATACCGATAATAGATTAAAGATGTTTGACCCCACCACGTTGCCGATGGCGATGTCATGATGGCCCTTCAGGGCGCTGGTGACGCTGGCCGCCAGTTCTGGCAGGCTGGTGCCGATGGCCACGATGGTGAGCCCGATGACCAGCTCGGAAATTTCGAAGAAACGGGCCACCTCTACCGCCCCCCATACCAGCAGCTTGGCGCTGAACATGAGGGCAATCAGACCCACCACCAACCAAAACAGGCTTTGCTTAGTGGATAACTCATCCATGGCCTTGGACTCGTCTTCATCTATGCCGGTGGTGCCTTGGTCTGCGTTTTCGAAGAACAACCAAAATAACGTCACCACTAGGCAGCTGAGCAAGATGATGCCGTCCCAGAAGTCGATGACCAAGTCCTGTAGCACTAGGCCTGCAATCACCGTCACCAGTAACAATATGGGGATTTCTTTCTTGAGCATGCGGCCTTGAATGGGCAGGGGAGCGATGAGGGCGGTGATGCCCAGCACGAGGCCGATGTTGGCAATGTTTGACCCCAGCGCGTTACCTATGGCGAGGGTGCCTGCACCGTCGAAGGATGCCGATAGGCTCACGAAAATTTCCGGTGCGCTGGTGCCTAGGGAGACGATGGTCATGCCGATCAATAAGGGCGACATGCCGAGGTGGCGGGCGCTGGCGGCTGCCCCCAAGACAAAGCGGTCTGCACTCCACACCAGTACTACTAATCCCACTGCGACGGCCAAGCAAGCTAACAACATATAAGCGCTCTCAAATAATCTGGATGGGCGCATTTTACAGGCTTTTAGCCGCCTCTCAAGAGGCATGAGGGCTTGCTCATGGCATCGCACTTAAAATAGATTAGTGCGGAAAATGGCAATCTGCCTGACCTACGCCAGTATGGTCGCTAAGGCACAGTGTCATTAAAGCTTTAATAGTTGGTTTAATAGAAAAAGAGTATCAAGTGGCAGGGAATTGCCTTGCCATCCGCGATTATGGATACAGTGGTCTATGCTGAAGGCTAAGAGCTGCAATTTCTGATTTCGGGAGCGTTTTGGTTGCATGGCGAATTATGTTGAATTGAAAAATGTCACTTTTCGCCGCGATGGTCGGCTAATCTTCGATGACATCAGCTTGCAGATTGCCAAGGGCAAAATCACCTCCATACTGGGCCCCAGCGGCACGGGTAAAACCACCCTGCTGGGCTTGATCACCGGCCAGCTTAGCCCGCAATCTGGCGAGGTGCTGGTGGCCGGTTTGTCGGTCCCCGATTTGCCGCGTCCGGCGTTATTTGAACTGCGTAAAAAACTTAGCTTGTTGTTTCAATCTGGGGCACTGTTCACCGATTTATCTGTGTTCGAAAACGTGGCCTTTGCCTTGCGGGAACACACTCGGCTGCCCGAGCACATGATTCGCGACCTCGTGTTGTTGCGCCTCGAAAATGTCGGCTTGCGTGGGGCCGGGCAGCTCATGCCATCCCAGTTATCCGGCGGCATGGCCAGAAGGGTGGCGTTGGCGCGCAGCATCGTGCTGGACCCAGAACTCATCATGTACGACGAACCCTTCACCGGCCAGGACCCTGTCTCTAAGGGGGTGTTGGTCAAGTTAATTCAATCGCTTAATAGCGAGTCGGCCCTCACCAGCATACTGGTGAGCCACGATGTAGATGAGGCCCTCAGCATCAGCGATTACGTCTATGTGCTGAGCCATGGCCAGGTCATCGCCGCAGGTACGCCCCAGCAATTACGGCAGAGTGACGACCAAGAGCTAAAGCAATTTTTATTCGGCCTGCCCGATGGCCCAGTATCGTTCCACTTTCCGGCCAAGCCCCTTGCCGAAGAGGTGCTCGCTTGAAACCCAGCGGAGTCATGATTCATCACTACCTGTTAAATGGCCTGCGCCGCATGGGCATCAATGCCCTCGATGTATGCGCGGGCTTTGGCCGTGCCAGTTGGTTTCTGCTGCAAAGCTTGACGTGGGGTAAGGGCTTTAAGGCCCCCTTCGCGAGGTTAGTGTTGCAAGTTTATCAGCTGGGGGTGCTGTCCCTGCCCATCATCCTCGTGGCCGGTTTGTTTGTGGGCATGGTGTTGGCGCTGCAAGGCTACCATGTGTTGGTGGGGTATGGTTCGCAAGAGGCGGTGGGGCAGATGGTGGCACTGTCTATCTTACGAGAATTCGGCCCGGTGATGAGCGCTCTGTTGTTTGCCGGTCGTGCCGGTTCGGCACTCACCGCCGAGATTGGTCTCATGAAGGCCACCGAACAACTCAGCGCCATGGAGATCATGGGGGTAGACCCCCTCAAGCGCATCATGGCACCTAGGCTGTGGGGCGGCATCATCTGCCTGCCGTTATTAAACCTAATGTTTTGTGTGCTGGGAATCTATGGCGGTGCCCTCGTGGCGGTGGACATGCTGGGCATCTACGAAGGCTCTTACTGGGCCAACATGCAAGGCTCGGTGGAGTTCTACGGCGACATAGTGAAGGGGGTAATTAAGAGCCTAGTATTTGCCCTCGTGGTGACCTGGATCGCCATCTTTCACGGCTGGAACGCTCAGCCCACGTCGCAGGGCATCAGTCGAGCCACCACAGCCACCGTGGTGCAGGCTTCACTGGCCATTCTGGCCCTAGACTTTGTGTTAACGGCCGTCCTGTTGGGGGGCTTCTAGTGTTTGACATTCATGCTAATAACGGCAGCGTTTTTGGGAGGTGGTTATGAACAGTAAGCGGTTGGAAATCGGTGTGGGTGCGTTCGTCATGGCGGGGATGCTGGCCTTAGTGGTGCTGGCCTTTAACGCCAGCGGCTTTAATTTTGCCCGCGATGATCGAAGTTACTTTCTCTATGCTCGTTTTGAAAACCTGTCGGGCCTCAGTGAGCGCGCTAAGGTCTCCTTGTCTGGGGTGATTATCGGCCGGGTGGTGAGTATCGAGCTCGACACAGAGGATTACGTGGCGGTGGTGAAGATGGCCATAGATAAAAACGTCCCCTTGAGTACGGATACTTCGGCCTCTATTCTCACCGCCGGATTGCTGGGGGAAAAATACATCGGCCTCAGTGTGGGGGCCGACGAGGAGCACCTCATGAATGCCGATGAAATAGCCGACACACAATCCTCCATCGTATTGGAGGAGCTCATCGGGCAGTTTCTCTTTAGCCGCAGCGAATAATAGATGAAGGCTCTGCTCGCTCTGGTACTGATGCTGCTCATGTCTCCCGCCTGGGGAGAGGGCAACCCCGAGGACGCACAAAAACTCGTAAACGAGCGCATTCATGCCCTGTTGGCAAGAATCGAACAGCTCAAGGCCTTGCCGTCGGTGAATGAGCAGCAGCGCATGCTGGCGGTGGAAGAGGTGATTGGCTCGGTGGTGGATTTCAAGCGCATCACCCGCCGCGTCATGGCCAAGTACTACAAGAAATCCAGCAAGCAACAAAAAATAGATTTTTACACTGTCTTCAAGCAAACCCTGCTCAACACTTACGTTAAGGGCTTGTGGGAGTTCGAAGACTATAAAATCCGTATCAAACCCCTTAAAAGTGCCCGCCAGAGCCTGCGTAATACTCAGGTGGAATTCGAGGTGGTGACCGCCAGCGGCCAGGTATTTCCCGTCATCCAAAGCTTGTTCTTTCATAAAAAACAGCGGCGCTGGCTGGTGCAGAACGTCATCATCAGTGGGGTTAACATCGGGCAGTTATTCCGAGATCAATTTGCCCGCCTCGTCACGCAAAATCACGGCGATCTGGACTTGGCCATTCAAGCCTGGGCGCTCGCGGTCAAGCCTGTGGGTAAGTCTCGTGACGAGGAGGTAGAGGGTGCATAAACAGCAGATAGAGCGACGCAAAGAAGATTATTACGGGGTGGTCGGCGACCTCACCTTTGAGTCCGTGGTCAGCGTAGAAGCAGAGGGTTACACCGCCATCCGTACCGGAGGAGATAGCATCACCCTCGATTTAAGCCATGTTGGGCTCTGTTCCAGTGCCGCCGTGGCCCTGCTGCTGAGCTGGTTGCGCTACGCCCGTGCACGGCAAAAAACGCTGTTATTTAGCGGGCTGCCTGCCAGCTTGCTGGCCATGATTCGCCGCGCCGAACTTGAGAGTATCATCACCGTACAGCAGGCCTAGTGGTGCCCAGACGGCACTCCAGGGCAGTCACATTAAAATAAGTACAGTGGTCAATCTGTGGAGTCTGCCTGATCAAAGTTGGGTTTAGTGCTTTTTTAGGTCGCC
>CAJXIK010000053.1 GCA_913054445.1 uncultured Bermanella sp. | reverse complement strand
GAGTTGATGCAGCAGCTCAATTTTCTTAAGCAGGCCGGTGAGTAAGGTTTCAAATTCAGGGTCTTGGGGGGCGGGTAATTTTTTCAGGTCGCAACTGGCCTCTTCTAGGTAGGGTAAGAAGAGTGTGGCCTTCACCTTAAATAAGCTGTGTTTAGGAAAGATGGCACTGAAGCGCCCTTTATTTTCCAACTTCAACGCCACTAGGATTTCATCGGCCTTTTGGGCTAAGGGTAAAATTTCTTTGAGGTTGTCTTCGATACGCGTGTGAATGAGGGTGCTCATGGGGAAAACTTCATCGTTAAAAACAGCAGGATAAATTATCACTGCCGTCATGTATAGGGCCTATAGTTAAGGTCTGCGGCTCAGGAATTATATTGAGATCTGCTCTACTTTATCAATTATCGGTTGCATGACAGGGTGAGGTATTTTAAAAAGGCCTGAATTATTTTTTAATCGTCGCTTTTGCAGAGGAAATTTGACATGGAAGTATTAGAAAATATTACCTATGACGAAATCAATATAGGGGATAATTGCCATTACAGTAAAACATTAACAGAATTTGATTTGCTGTTATTTGCTGCGGTTTCTGGGGATGTTAATCCTGTTCACCTGGATGAAAAATTTGCCAGCGAATCTATTTTTAAAGAGCGTATTGCTCATGGTATGTGGTCGGGGTCACTGGTCTCCGCTACGCTCGCAACCGTTATGCCGGGGCCGGGTACTATTTACCTTAATCAGTCACTTAAATTTCACCGGCCGGTTAAGTTGGGTGATACCTTGCTGGTGACCTTGTGTGCTAAGCACAAGAAAGATGAAAAAAAAATCGTCACTTTTTCTTGTGATGTTAAAAACCAATACGACAAACTGGTCTTAAGCGGTGAGGCGCAGGTGATTGCCCCGACCAAAAAAATATCCTTGCCCCGTCCAACCTTGCCAAAACTGCAAATATCGCCAATGTGAAAGTCTACAATAAATAAAAATTAATCTCAGGCTACTTGCTATTCATTCATATTTGTCTATGGTCTTCGGGTGCCAACTATAAAGTGTAGTTGGCGGTGGCCGTATTGGACTAAGGAATATTAATGAAAATCAGTGTTGAGTTTGATATGACACCGGAAGAGTTCAGGCAGTCACTCGGTTTACCTGACGTACAGGTTTTTCAGAAAGAAATGGTTGACGCAATAATAACGAAGATGCAAACAGGTGAAGATGGCTACGATCCATTCACCTTATTTAAACCCTTTATGGATGGTGGCTTGAATGCTATGCCCTCCATGTTTATGAACATGATGGCAGGTGCTAGCAAAAATAAAGGTAGTGGCGAGTAAAGCCTAACTTGGTTGTTACGCCTGCGTTACAAAAAATCCTGTTTACTAATGATAATGACTTATATTATAAAAATAGTGTAACGAAAAGTGGCAAGTGATCTTAAATATGAATTATAGTTTTCCCGAGTTTAAAATGCCCTTGGCAATTCCGTTTAACCCTTCATCTCTAGGAGAGATAAAAATGCAAGACAACATCATCAACGCGTTTACCGAGCAAGCTAAAAACTTTTCTGCCCCCATGGCAAAGTTCAATAGTTTATTGGTTAGCAACATGGAAAAGATGACTGAGTTTCAGTTAAATACCATCAAATCCTATGCGTCGATCAGCATTGGTCAAATGAAAGGTGCGGCCGATGTTAAAGATGCCGATTCACTGCGCAACTTTTCTTCTTCTCAGGCCGAAGTTGCCGCCACGGTAAATAAAAAGATCATGGAAGATGCTAAAGCTATCTCCGAAATGGCAACTGATTTTAAAACCAAGGTTGAAGCCATCTGGGAAGAAACTCGCCCAGCCGCTGCTAAAGCCAACGATAGAAAGACCGCTAAAAGCGCTTAATCGACCTTCTAATAAGCCATCTTAATTAAGGTGGCTTTTTTTATGGTGAAACGGTGCCGGATCGTGACTCTTGAGTCGTATGAAACAAAATCCCAAAAAGACCTACCGTAAAAATACCCCCAACTCTCTTCATCAGCGTTTAAATCAGGAAATAAATCATGACAGAACAAAGTCAGAGTATGCAGGATGCCATGTCCGATATGTGTGGTATGGCAGTGAAAGCCTCTGAGCAGTTCACGCAACTCATGCAGCAAGTATCGTCAAAGAGCACCTCAGAAGATGATCCTTCGGCATCTGTTATGACAGATTTTAGCGAGGCATTTCAGGAGTTTTTTAATAAAATTTCGGATAATCCCAGCGCTTTGTTGGAGGGACAGGTCTCCTTGATGAAAGATCAAGTCAATTTATGGCAGCAAACCGCCCTAAGATTTGCCGGGCTTGATAGTGAGGTGGTCATTGCACCAGAAAAATCAGATCGACGCTTCAGTGACGACGAATGGTCAGAAAACATAGTATTTGATTATATAAAGCAGTTTTACCTGTTGCAGTCAAAGGCAGTAAAGGGTGCAGTGGGCAGTGTGGACGACTTAAGTGACAACACCAAAAGTAAGGTGGATTTTCTGATGCGCCAGTATGTCAATGCCCTGTCGCCCAGTAACTTTGCTGCCACCAATCCAGAGGTAATACGCAAGACTCTGGAAACCGGTGGCGAGAACTTGATCACGGGCATGGAGCAATTATCCAGCGATTTAAAAGGCAGCGTAGGTGGTTTGAATGTCACTATGTCTGATTTATCTGCCTTTAAGGTGGGGCGTAATGTTGCCACCACCCCAGGTCAGGTTATTTTTGAAAATGACATGATGCAACTTATTCAGTACACCCCCACCACGGATAAGGTCTTCAAGCGTCCAGTGCTGGTGGTGCCGCCCTTCATCAATAAATACTACATCTTAGATTTACGAGAAGAGAACTCCTACTTGAAATGGTTGGTGGATCAAGGGCACACCGTATTTTGTATTTCCTGGGTGAACCCAGGGCCAAAACTGAAAGACAAGGGCTTTGACGATTATATGAAAGAAGGCCCTCTGGCCGCTTTGGATGTTATCACGCAGGCAACTGGCGAAAGCGAAGTGAATGCCATCGGCTATTGCTTGGGTGGAACCTTGTTGGCGGCGACGCTGGCCTACATGAAGAAGAAGAATGACCACAGAATTAAGTCGGCCACCTACCTTGCCACCCTCATCGACTTTAAAGATCCGGGTGAAATTGGCATCTTCATCAACGAGACCGCCATAACGGCCCTCGAAAAACAAATGGATACCCTAGGTTATTACGATGGTCGCATGATGTCATTCAGCTTTAATTTGTTGCGTGAAAATGATTTATTTTGGTCCTTCTTCGTAAATAATTACTTGAAGGGAGAGCGCCCAGCGGCCTTCGATCTCTTGTATTGGAATACCGACGGCACAAACTTACCGGCTAAGATGCACAGTTTTTATCTGCGCAACATGTATCTAAATAACCGTTTGATTGAAAAAGATGGCATCGAGCTGGATGGGGTGAAACTAGATTTAAGGCAGGTCGATACTCCTACCTATTTCTTATCGGCCGCTCAGGATCACATCGCAAAATGGTCCAGCACTTATAGTGGCGCTCAGCTGTTTAAAGGGGATGTTAAATTTGTGTTGGCAGGTTCGGGTCATATTGCCGGAGTGGTGAATCCGCCCAAGGCCAATAAATATGGCTACTGGTTAAACGATGACATGCCTACCGATTCTGATGTCTGGTTTAAGGGAGCCAAAAAACAAGAGGGTTCTTGGTGGACCGATTGGCAGTCTTGGGTGAATAAAACGCCGTCTAAAAAAGTGAAAAGCAGGCAGCCGGGTGAAGGAAGCGTGCAGGTGATCGAAGCCGCGCCGGGTTCCTACGTGAGTCAAACGATTGCAGATGTGATTAAGTAGCCTGCACTGGTAGCACCCAGGTTAGCCATTTATTGCAGATGGCTAACCTCATAACTCGCACCGTTTGGCAGCGTCACCGTGTCCTCAACCCCTAAGCCCAGCAGTGCCCGACCCAAAGGGGTTTGCGGGGTAATCACTTTGATAGCATCCGCGCCGAGGGGGATGCTGATACCGCCTCCCGCAGGTGCCAAGAAAAGCCGCAAAGTTTGTTGGTTGGGGGCATTTAGGGTGAGCAAGGCCCCCAGATAGATCTCTTCATCTTCATTAAAATCCTTGATTGACCAGTTTTGTAATTGGCTGATGGCGAGTGTCATCTCATCGATGCGCCGACTCTGGCCGGCAGCCAAGTAAGCACTCTCCAGCCCCAATGTGTCGTATTGTGTTTCAGCCTTGCTCTGCTCGTGGGTGGCGGCATCGTGGGCTTGCTGTGCGGCCTGCACAGCCGAGGCCAATGTCTGTTGTAGGTTTTGGATGATCGCTTGTCGCAAGTGATGCTTGTTCATGGCGTGCGTCGGTGCTGACATGTAAATACTTGTTAAACCCATATTGAAAACGTATCCTGAGCCGTTTTGCGGTCCCGTGTATGGAGATGGTAACCGCTTTTAGTGTTTTGTCCCGCTTTTTTACCTGAAGGTGATCCAAGGGAGAATCGATTGGGGGCTGTTAATGGTCTTTAGGAAGTTGCAATGTTAATCGAAGGTTTAATGGCGCTGCTGGTGGTGTTATGCACCCTCGCTGTATTGGTGGTATTTAAGCCCTTATGGGTCATGAATTACCTTGCCATGGGCCGCCACTGTCAAAGAATTAAAGATATCCCCTATGCCGATGATGACCGGCACACAATGGATGTCTATGTGCCCAGCGCCTACAGCGAAGACAAGCCGCTGGTGGTGTTTATCCATGGTGGCGGCTGGGACGAGGGTCACAAGGATGACTATGTATTTGCTGGCCGGGCATTTAGCGAAATGGGTTACCTGACAGCCATCCCCAATTACCGTCTCTACCCCCAAGTACAATTTCCCCACTTTGTCGAAGATGTGGCCCTTGCCATTGCCAGCCTCAGCGCGCAACTCACCGAGTTAGGCCTGAAGTTTCGGCATCCGTTGCCGGTGGTTTTAGTGGGGCACAGCGCCGGTGCCCACAGCGCGGCCATGCTGGCGAGCCGGGCCGATTACCTAGTACAGGCACAGGCGCAGGTCGAAATTAAAGGCTTGGTGGGCTTGGCTGGGCCCTATAATTTACCCTTGGGGGATAAGCTAGTGGTGGGTAAATTTGATGGCGTGGCCCTGCGCGAGGTGTCGGCACAGCAGATAGATAGCGGTCAGGTAGACAATGGGCACGATGCCAACCCCATCAACCTGGCCACGGACAGCATGCCGAAGGCCTTGCTCATTCACGGCGCTAAGGATATCACCGTGCGTCCCCATCACAGCGAGAGCCTCGGGCGGCGCTTACAATACTTGAGCGTGCCCTGTCAGAATATCGTCTATGAGGGCACCAATCATCGCCACTTAGTGGGGGCGTTATCGTTTTTTGGGCGCTTCTTGAATCCCGTCTATAAAGACATCGAACGCTTCTTGAAATCTTTATGAGGCCGCCAAGGAAGTCTCGAACTGTGCTGCTAGCTCTTTATTTCTAGGACAATGCTCACTATATTGGACGCCCTCTGGAAATTACAGGCGTCGCAAGCGCCCATTACGCCAACTTTATAAGGAAATGAATATGCTGGAGATGCTGGCCAAATTTTTTAAGATTATCAATGGCGATGCGAACCCAGGGCAAATTGCCCTGGGTTTTGCATTTGCGCTTTGCATCGGGCTCACACCATTTTTGAGTCTGCATAACCTCCTCATCCTGTTTTTGGTGCTCGCCATACGTGTCAACCTCAGTGCGTTTTTTTTAGGCTGCGGGTTATTTAGTGTGGTCGCCTATGGGGTTGACCCTCTGTCTATTAAGTTTGGCCAAGCGTTGCTGGCCAGTCCCAGCCTACAAGACTTTTGGGGTGGCCTCTATCAGAGTGATTTCTGGCGTGTGACGAAATTTAACCACACTCTGCTACTGGGCAGCCTCAGCATTTCATTGCTGCTGTTTGTTCCGCTATTTCTCATTAGTCGTAGCTTGATCAGCCTGTATCGTGAGCGCGTCATGGCTTGGTTCGCCAGGCTCAAGGTCTGCAAGCTAATCAGAGCCAGCAAACTTTATAAATTGTATGCAGCGTTAGGGGCGTAACATGTCTAAATGGATTCGTTGGTCTGGCCTACTTGGCTGCGTGGCATTCTTGGTTGTATTGGTGGCTTTCTGGTGCTTCGCTGCCGCCCCTATTATTAAACTTGGCATTGAAAAATATGGCAGCCAGGCGGTGGGGGCGAGGGTGGAGGTGGGTGAGGTAAGCTTAGGGTTTAACCCTCTCGTGCTGTCGGTTAAGCGCGTGCAGGTGGCCGATAAAGACGCGCCCATGAGCAACCTAGTGAGTTTCGATGCGGCCGTGGCCCGTGTGTCGCTGTTACCATTGTTATTGGGTAAGGCCATCATTGAAGACATGTCCTTGCAGGGCGTCGAATTTGGCAGTGCGCGTCAAGCTTCAGGGGCCGTGAGCGCGCCACAGCAAGTAACCCAGTCCACAAGCCAGCCGCAAAGTATGGACGCCGAGCCAGCTAAGCGGGAGGTGGCCGCCAACTCCGGCGTACACTCGCAGGCATCAACGGCAGTTCAATTGCCCAGTGCCGATGAGATGTTGGCCCGCCAGCCGCTGCTCACGGTGACCCGAGGTGAGCAGTTTACAAACGCCCTAGCAAGCCATAAACAAGGCATTGATGAATCGTTGGCCGAGGTGCCCAATGAGCAAACCCTGGCCGAATATCGCAGCAAGCTGGATATTATCCTCGCCGGAAAGTTTAAGTCTCTGCAAGACTTCGAGGTGCGTAAGCAGGCTCTGGGCGCGCTGCAAGATCAGTTTAAGGCGGATCGTAAGGCCATTAAACGTGCGACGGCCGCCATTAAAGACGGCAAGAAGGATCTAAAATCCCAATGGTCAAAATTGCAGCGGGCCCCTCAGCAAGACTATAGCAATATTAAGGGTACATACACGCTCGATGCCATGGGCAGCAGCAACCTAGCGGCGCTGTTGTTTGGCAAGGATGCCGGTGACTATATGGCCACCGCCCTCGGGTACTATGAAATACTAAGCCCTCTGTTGGCAGGCGATGACGCAGCCGGAGACTCGCCCGAAGAGGCCCCTCCGACACGTTTAACGGGGCAATACGTCCATTTTCCAAGCGCTCAGCCACAGCCCGATTTCTGGATTAAACACCTATCTTTCAGCACATATTTGCCCATGGGAGAGGTCGCGGTGACGGTACGCGACATCACCCATCAGCAACATGTGATCGATAGGGCCACTAGGCTCAAGGTGGTGGGGCGTGATCTAGCCAGCATCGATTCGTTAATCCTCGATGGGGTGATGGATCACCGGGCAGGCCAGGGGCGCGATCAATTCGATCTGGCCATACAGGGTTGGCAGTTACAGGGCCTAGACTTAGGTTTGGCCGGACTGGAACTGGATAACAGCCGCTTAGAGGTGGTAGCAGATGTGACCTTTAATGGCGCACAAATGGATGCCAAGGGGCAGGGCAGATTTAAGCAGGCCGACTTCAGTTCCCAGCATAAAACGGTGTTGGCCAAAGAACTGCTGGCGGCGCTGGCGAGCATCGATTCTTTCGCGGTGGATGGTGAGGCCCAAGGCAAGTTGGCTGAGCCGAGTGTGAGCATTCGCAGTGATCTAGATAGCATGCTGAGTCAGGCCTTCAATAGGCGTCTCAGGCAGCGACAAGATCAAATTGGCGAAGAGCTGCGGCATAAGCTGGCGCAAAAATTACTTCCCTACGGCACTGATTATGAACGCCAGCTCAAGCAACTGAATGCCAGCGAAGGCAACCTAGACAGTAAGTCCAAGGCCATGGGTAAGCTGGCCAGCACGCAGCTGGGGGACTACCAGAGCCAACTAAAGGCCGAGGCAAAAGCCAAAGCCGATAAGAAGAAAACGGAGCTGGCCAAGCGCGCCAAGGATAAACTCAAGCAATTATTTTAGACATGTTCGGCAGCGCAGGCAGGTAAGCGCCTGCTCACGCTGCCGGAAACAACCTTGCAGGGGTTACCGTCACTTGGCCGTCTGCGCTGCTCACGAATACTTCGCCATCTTGCACGCTAATTTGCAACGACATGTTCTTATTCACCAAGGCGGTCAAAGCCTCCATTTGCTCGCTGGGGAGCTGGCTGATTTGCAGGTGCTCGAAGCGCGCCAGCTTGCCTTCAATGAGCGCTAACCAGGTTTTGGCCTGGCGATCCTGGTAGCTGTATATTTTCACCTGCTTGGCTTTACCGCAGGCCTGGCGAATGCGCTTCTCTTCCGGCTGGCCTAAATCTATCCATAGCTCAATCTCGTCACTGAGACTCTTGTTCCACAGGTCTGGCTCGTCCTGAGTGGATAAGCCCTTAGTGAAAGCCAGCTCGTCGTGGGCGTTTAAGGCGAAGGCGATGATGCGCGTCATCATGCGTAAGTCGGTCTCGCTGGGGTGGCGCGCTAGGGTGAGGGCGTGGCTTTGATAGTAGTGGCGATCCATGTCGCTGATGTCTAAGTTGACTTTGAATATGCTTGCTTTAAGAGCCATGAGCTTCCCGGGTAAAAAATAGTCAAATAAATTGCAAAAAACGGCCTCAGTATACGGTAAAATGCCGCCAGTATTTGCAGTGGAGAGATAATTATGGCCATCGCCAGCGCCTGTCATATTTTAGTAAAAGAAAGAAAACTCGCCGAAGAGCTCAAGGCGCGCCTAGATAAAGGTGAAGACTTTGCCAAGTTGGCCAAGAAATACAGCACCTGTCCGTCTAAGAAAAAAGGTGGCGACCTAGGAGAATTTCACCGTGGTGACATGGTGAAGGCCTTCGATGATGTGGTGTTCAAGCGCCCGATTCGCAAGATACACGGCCCTATTAAAACCCAGTTCGGCTTTCATCTAATCAAAACCCTGTACCGCTCTTAAATGATCATGGACGCATTGCTTGCCCTGCATGAGCTACGCGCGCCCTTGCATATTATGTTGCATGTGCTGGTGCCTGCTTTCGTGGCGGCGGTGTTTGCGCGGGGGCGAGTGGTTGGGGCCTTTGTTATCATGATGGCGACCATGCTAGTAGACCTAGATCACCTGCTGGCGGTGCCCATCTATGCGGCCAACCGTTGCAGTATTTGGTTTCATCCGTTGCACACCGGCCTGCCCATTATCATTTATGGCCTGATGATGTGCTGGCCGCTATTCAGCAAGAGCACGGGTATTGTCAAGGGCAGTCGTGTGATTGGCTGGCTCGGCGGTGGGCTGGTGATTCACATGCTGTTGGATGCGCTCGACTGTCTGTGGATGCGCTGTGCCGCAGGCTAAGGCTGTATGTGAGTGTTTACTTTGGCGCTTAATACACCAAACATCTCGTCGTGTTGGTCCTTGATGGGCACGGATATTTGCGCCTGAATATGCCGCGAACCAGCATCCCAGCTGAGTTCATCGACAAAGGTGTCTTGGTCGGCCATGACGTTGATAAATTTAGCGGTATTGCCATGCCAAAAATCATCGGGCAGAGGGTAGGCCGCTAATGTCTCGCCCTGACTGCCCAGCAGTAAAATCTCAATAAAGGGGCTGCTACTTTGTTTGAGTAGATTCTTGAAATATTGCTGCATCTCATCGTTGAGCAATACCCTGCGTTCACTTGGGCTGCTCACCCAGTGTGCGTCCCGTTCAATTAATTGCTCGATGCCTAATTGGCCATCTTGCGCGCGGGCCAAGTTGAGTATGTGGCCTAGTTGGGCCAGGTTCTGTAATTGATTCAACGGCTCGCTGAGAATATCTTGCTCGGCCTGGGCCGCTTGCATACCCCCCATTACAGACACGCAGAAGCACAGCACTAGGGGCATTAGTTTGATCTTCATGGCGGCAATATTCTTCGGCTTGGGGTCATTTAACTATAGTGCTAAGCCGAGAGTTCGGCCAACGTGGCGCTGAAAATATCTAAGGGCA
>CAJXIK010000052.1 GCA_913054445.1 uncultured Bermanella sp. | reverse complement strand
AGCGGTTGGAATCGGCTGTGTAGCGGGCGTCATTCACGCCGTCGTTATCGTTATCAAAGTCATTGACCGTTACTTGAGTTTTCTCACCGTTATCATCGAATACATTTTCGCCAGCGTCGTCCGTCACATAGACTGGCGTCGTGCCATCGGCTTCAAATACCGGCGTTGAAGTAACTACATCTAACTTCAATGCGCCCTTCGGTCCTAGCGAGTTTGTTGTATAACCCCGTACCGAACCCACGCCACCGGCGCGATAGTTGCGGAAGAATGGCAACTCTTCGGTGTCGCCGTAGCCGTCGCCGTAACCCACTTCGGAGCGAATTCTGAAGGTCCAGTCACCGCTGATGGGGAAGTATTTTTGCGCTTTGTAGGTCACGCGGAAATATTCTAACTCGCTGCCCGGCACAGTGGCCTCGACGGATAGGCTCTGCTTGGCCCCTGCGGTGGGAAATAATCCGCGGTTAAGGGTGGTCCAGCTCCAGCTGGAGCCCAGCGTCACCTCCACGAAGTCATCCCCTTGGTTGTCGATGAAACCCAGTATCTCCTCTGGAATGCCCGATGTTCTCGCTTCCATAAGGGTGCGGCTGGCTTCCACGCTGAAGGATAAACGCTCACGACTGTTGATGGGGAAACCGAAGTTGGTGCGCCCACCATAGCTATCTGTGTTGTAGTCACTGAACGAGGTTAATGCCGAGAAATCGGTCTGACTGTAGAACAGGCTATAGCCGCGACTGATGCCATCGACCGTGTAATAAGGGTTGCTAAACGACAGGTTGAGGCTGGTCACCGCATCGGTTTTATTCACCGAAGTGCTCATCTTCTTGCCCGTGCCCATGAAGTTATTTTGACTCACGCTGGAGCCTATGATCATGCCATCGCTGCTGGAATAGCCGATGCTAAGGTTTAGGCTGCCGCTGGGTTGTTCTTCCACGTGGTAATTCACATCGATAAGGTCATCGCTGCCAGGTACCTTAGGGGTTTCTACATTGACCCCCTTGAAGAAGCCTAACTGCTCTAGGCGGCTCTTGGATTGCTCGATTAATTCGGTGGAGGCCCAGCCGCCCTCCATTTGCACCATCTCACGGCGCAAGACTTCGTCCATGGTGGATTCGTTACCGGTGAAGTTAATACGACGCACATAGGTGCGCTTGCCTGGCTCCACATAAAAGGTAATGGCCACGGTTTTGTCTTGGTCGTTAATCTTGGGGACGCCATTTACCTTGGCAAAGGTAAAACCTTCGTTGCCTAACCGCTTGGCGATGAGGTCCTGCGTTAGGGTCATCTTGCGACGGCTGAAGGTTTCGCCCTCGCCCATGATGATGAGCTTTTCTAGCTGTTCTTGTGCGACGATTAATTCACCGGCGAGATTGACCTTATTAACCTTGTAGACCTCTCCTTCGTGAATATTCATGCTTAAAAACACATCTTCTTTGTTGGGGGACAGGGAAACTTGAGTGGATTCCACGTTAAAGCGCATATAACCACGGTCTAAATAAAATGAACGTAAACGCTCGAGATCACCGCTTAGTTTTTCACGAGAATATTTATCGTCGCTTTGATACCAAGACCACAGGTTAGTGGGCTTGAGTTCAAACTGGGCTAATAACTCTTGCTTACTGAAATCTTTAAAACCCACCAAATTCATGTGGCTGATGGAGGCCACCGAGCCTTCGTCGATGTTGATTTTGAGAGAGACGCGGTTGCGCGGTAACTTGCTCACCTCGGTGTTGATGGCCGCATCGTAACGGCCCTGGCTCACGTATTGACGCTCTAGTTCTAGTTCCAGACGTTCGAGGGTGGAACGCTTAAACACATACCCTTCGGCTAGGCCTGCTTGTTTTAAGCCTTCTTTTAGCTGTTCGCTCTCGATGGCGCTGTTGCCGTCGATTTCTAATTCGGTGATGGTGGGCAGCTCCACCACGCTGATGACCAATATATCGCCGTCGCGCAGGAGTTGAATATCGTTGAAGTATCCGGTGCGAAACAGCGAACGGCTGGCTTTTGCCAAATCACGGTCGTCTACCTGATCGCCAATATTAATGGGAAAGGCACTGAAGACGCTACCGGCGCTGACCCGTTGTAAACCGTCGACTCGCAGATCTTGCACGGTAAAAGAGCTGGCCTGGGCGAATGTATTTGCAAGTAATAAACATATACTTAATAGCGTGAACTTCATGATTAACCAAACTTATTATTATCTTTTCTGCCGTGGATTTAACCACGCCAGACCCTTTTTATTCTTTTAGTACGATTCTTTTAGCGACAGGCAACTATAAACGACTCACGTCATTAAATATTGCCACCACCATGACCATCAACAACAGCGTCATCCCCAGCTTCATGCCCATTAACTGGACTTTTTCCGAGAGCGGAGACCCTTTCACGGCTTCGATCACATAAAAAACAAGGTGACCGCCATCTAACACCGGAATGGGCAGTAGGTTCACCACCGCCAGCATAATGCTGATATAGGCCAAAAATCCAACGAAGGCCTCGAAGCCAGCCTGCACCTGCGAGCTGGCTACTTTAGCAATGGTAATGGGTCCACTCAAGTTTTTAACCGACAATAGTCCCTGAATCATCTTACCAATAGATTGCAGGGTGACCGTGGTCATGTCCCAGGTCTTGTCGATGGCGCGCCAACCTGCCGTCAGTGGGTCGAAGCTTTGCACCCGAATAAAGTCTTGCGGCAACGCCGGTGCCTTCACCATAGCGCCCGCAAAGCCTATGGTTTCACCGCTGGGCGCGGTACGTGAGGCGGGTATTAATTGTATGTTAAGCACTTTTTCTTGGCGCTGCACGGACAACGAAATGGCTTGCCCAGCGTGGGCTTTCACCACCTTAACAAACTCTAACCAGTGTTGAATATCTTGGCCATCTACCGCCAAGATCACATCATCGGGCAGCAGGCCCGCCTGTTGTGCCGGCATACCCGCCTGTAATTCGGCCAGAATAGGCGGCACTGTCGGCCTAAAGGGTGCAAAACCCAGCGAGTGAATCGGGTTGGGCTCTTCGGCATCGCTGAGCCAGCGCTCGATGACCAACTCGTGGCGACTGCCGTTGTCCACCTCAATTTGCAGCGTGCCGCTATCGCCCAAGCGTTTGATGAGCTGATAATTCACCTCCTGCCAGCTGGCGGTGCGGGTGCCGTCTACGGCGGTGATTTCCTGCTGCGACATTAAACCGGCCTGCGCCGCCACACTGTTTGCAGCCACCTCACCGATGATGGGTTTAACCTGCGTCACCCCCACCATGAACATAAGCCAATAGGCAAAGATGGCAAAGAGGATGTTGGCTAAGGGCCCGGCGATGACCACCGCCATGCGTTGCCACACTGTCTTGCGGTTGAAGGTTTGGTCTAGCAATTCGGCGGCGACCTCACCCTCGCGCTCATCTAGCATCTTCACATAGCCCCCTAAGGGGATGGCCGCGATGGCAAACTCGGTGCCCTGTTTATTGGTACGACTGAAGAGCACTTTGCCGAAACCCACCGAGAACCTTAAGACCTTAATGCCACAGCGGCGTGCCACCCAGTAATGGCCAAATTCATGAACCGTCACGAGGATGGCTAGGGTCAGCGCCAACGATAAAATACTGATGATCACACTCATGCTGTTATTTTTTCCTCAACAAAACGTCTGGCGCTGGCATCGGCTGCCAAGATCACTTCGATGCTGTCGGCCGCCGCAAATTGACAATGATTGAGCGCGCCATCTATCAGGTCTGTGATGGCGGTGAAGGAAATTTGTTCCCGTAAAAATGCCGCCACGGCTACTTCGTTGGCGGCATTTAAGATGGCGGCGGCGGTGCCCCCTGCCTCGAAGGCCTGGCGCGATAAATTAAGGGCGGGGAACACGCTGTGATCGGGGGCCTCGAAATTTAGCTGCGAGTGGCTTAGAAAATCGAGGGATGCCACCCCAGAGTCGATTCGTTGTGGCCACGCCAAACCATAGGCGATGGGGGTTCGCATATCTGGATTGCCCATTTGCGCCAACACTGAGCCATCTACATACTGCACCATAGAATGAATAATGGATTCAGGGTGCACCAGTATGTCTATTTGCTTGGCCTGCACCTCGAATAACCAGCAGGCCTCGATCAACTCTAAACCCTTGTTCATCAAGCTGGCGCTGTCCACCGAGATTTTTTGCCCCATGGACCAGTTGGGATGTTTAACCGCCTGCGCTGGGGTAACGTCATGCAACTGGCATAAATCCCAACCGCGAAATGGCCCGCCCGAGGCGGTTAGCAGAATGTTGCGCACCTGCTGACGCGCATTAACGTCGTCTTTAAAGTGGGCGGGTAAGGATTGAAAGATCGCGTTGTGTTCGCTGTCGATGGGCAACAAGGTGGCGTCGTTATCCTTGATGGCCTGCATGAACAGCTGGCCACTCATGACCAAGGCTTCCTTGTTGGCCAGCAACACCCGCTTACCCGCCCGCGCGGCCGCGAGGGTCGGCAAGAGACCGGCCGCACCGACGATGGCCGCCATCACCTGATCCACCTGAGGGGCAGACGCCACCTGACACAGGGCATCGATGCCGCTTAAGACCTCGACACCCGCGCCATGGGCTAGGATTTTTTTGGCCAATTGCTGCGCGCTTTTATCATCCGCCATCACCGCATACTGCGGGCGATGAGTAATACACAGCTGCAACATGTTATCCACTTGGGTGTTGGCGGTTAACGCGAAGAGCTGGTATTTGTCTGGGTGACGCGCCACCACATCTAGGGTGTTTTTACCGATGGAACCGGTGGCACCCAAGACTGTAATCATCTGAGTCATAGCTTAAAGCCCCATCTGAGTCATAGGTTAAGGTTCCAGCCCAGCATGCTTAAGGCTAACGCAAATACCGGCAGCGCGGCGGTCATGCTATCGATGCGATCCATCACCCCGCCATGCCCCGGCAGCAGGTTGCTGGAGTCCTTGATGCCGCGCTGACGCTTGAGCATGCTTTCTACTAGATCCCCCACCACAGATACCGAGGTCACCATGAAGGTCGCTAAAAATAGCAGGCTCCACTGTTGGAGGGTGAGCGCCACGCCGAGGCTATCTTGCAGCAGTAATCCGCCGCCAAACGCCACTAGGGTGGTGGTTAGCATGCCGCCGTAAACCCCTTCCCAGCTCTTGCCCGGGCTTACCTTGGGTGCCAGCTTATGCTTGCCAAAGGTGCGGCCCGCAAAGTAAGCCCCCACGTCCGCACCCCAAACAATCAGCAGCACAAACAAAATCAGGTAACCGCTATTGGGATAGCTCTTGATCTGTACAAATCCTACCCACATGGGCACTAGGATCACTAAGCCCATGAGCAAGCGCGTGAGCGTGCCGCTCCAGATGGCTTTAAACCTAGGGTGGGTTTGCACCAACACGAATGCCAATAGCCACCAGACAAATGCGAGGTATAACAGCTCAGGCTGGAATTCTAAATTAAAGTAGTAGAGTAGATAGAGAATAGAGGAGACCGCAGCGGCATAAGCTACCCGCCCCAGCTTATGCTGTATGCCGGACAGGTTCGCCCACTCCCAGGCACCTAGAGCGGTGATCACACCAATAAAGATCATGAACGGCGTCATGGGCAGGTAGAAGATACCGCCCATCATCATGGGGGCCAACACTAGCCCAGTTAAAATGCGTTGCTTAAGCACGTGCGGCGTCTTCCTGTAATTGTTCATCGGTGCGCCCGAAGCGACGCGTGCGGCCATTATATTGCTCTAATGCCGAGTGGAAGTCGGACGCTTTGAAGTCGGGCCACAAGGCATCACTAAAGACCAGCTCGGTGTAGGCAAACTGCCACAGCATGAAGTTACTGATGCGTAATTCGCCACCAGTACGAATGCATAAATCCGGCTCGGGGAACTCACTGATACAGGTATAACGGGCAAATACATCTTCGTTAATTTCTTCTGCTGCAAGTTTCCCCGCCTTGACATCCAAGGCCATGCGCTTAGCGGCATGCGCCATATCCCAGCGGCCGCCATAATTGGCCGCAATCACTAGGGTCAAGCCGCTGTTGTCACGCGTGAGGTCTTGCGCACTGTGAATGTGTTCTTGCAGAGTCTCACTGAAACCCGCGATATCCCCCATGATCACTAGGCGGATATTATGCTTATGGAGCTGTTTGATTTCTTTGCGCAGGGCAAACAGGAACAGCTGCATTAACGCACTGACCTCTTCTGCTGGGCGCTGCCAATTTTCACTGGAAAATGCGAACAGGGTCAAGACCTCGACCTCGAGGCGCGCCGCCTGCTCGATGACGCGGCGAACCGCCTTCACCCCTGCCTTATGCCCAGAAACCCCTGGCAGATGACGGCGCTTAGCCCAGCGGTTATTGCCATCCATGACAATTGCAACATGACGCGGAATTCGTTTAAATTTTATTATTTCTTTTTGCGACATGTCTAAACCTAAAAATGAAACTGCGGCCTAAGCTACGCCGCAGTACAACTTCATAAACTCATTAACTGCAAAATAAGAGCATTAAACCTTCATTAGGTCTTTTTCTTTTTGCGCAAGCAACGACTCAACTTCGTTGACCATCTTATCGGTCAGCTTTTGAATTTGATCCTGAGCTTTATGCTCTTCGTCTTCGCTGATTTCTTTTTCTTTAAGCAAGTCTTTGATGTCGGTGTTGGCATCACGACGGGCATTACGCACCGAGATGCGGCCTTTTTCGGCTTCAGCACGGGCAATCTTAATGAAATCCTTGCGCGTTTCTTCGGTGAGCATGGGCATGGCCAAGCGAATGGTATCACCCGAGGTGACCGGGTTGATGCCCAGGTTGCTCTTCATGATGGCTTTTTCGATGGCAGGCACTAAGTTCTTTTCCCACGGGTTAAGCGCTAGGGTACGACCATCTTCAACGGTGATATTCGCTACTTGGGATAACTGCGTGGCAGTGCCATAGTAATCGATGGTGATGCCTTCCAAGATGGCAGGGCTAGCACGACCGGTACGCACCTTTTTAAAGGCGTTGACCAAGGCTTCGAGACTTTTTTGCATGCGCTGCTGCGCATCTTGCTGAACTTCATTAATCATTATTATTTCCTTCTTTCGTGATTAAGGTGCCTTCATCGGCACCAATCATGATTTGCGCCATAATACCCGGAGTTGCCATATTGAATACACGAATCGGCATCTCATGGTCGCGCGCCAGACAGAATGCCGTTAGATCCATGACCCCCAACTGACGTTCGATGACCTCGTCGTAATTTAGGGTCTGATACTTAACCGCATCTGGGTTTTTATTGGGGTCTGAGTCATAGACACCGTCGACATTGGTGGCCTTTAAGACAATATCGGCACCGATTTCGATGCCACGCAGGCAGGCGGCCGAGTCGGTGGTGAAGAACGGGTTACCCGTACCGGCAGAGAAAATGACCACATCACCACCCTCGAGGTGACGACCGGCACGACGACGGTCGTAATGTTCAACAATGCCACTCATGGGAATAGCCGACATCACGCGGCACTTAATGTTGCTGCGTTCGAGGGCATCGCGCATGGCCAGTGCATTCATCACCGTGGCCAGCATACCCATATGATCGCCGGTGACTCGATCGAGGCCCGCTTGGCTTAGCTCGGCACCACGAAATAGGTTACCACCGCCAATCACCAGCCCCACCTGCACGCCTATGCCCACTAGCTGGCCAATTTCCAACGCCATGCGATCCAATACCTTGGGATCGATACCAAAATTTTGCTCACCCTGCAGGGCTTCACCGCTTAATTTCAATAATATGCGCTTGTACTTAGGGCTACGATTATCTGCCGGGGGCATGTTTCACCTCTTAATCTGCAATAACTGAGCTTGTGCCTGTATTTACGTAATTCTTTAGAAAAAAGTAAAGCGGAGCAAGTCTTTTCACTGCAAAACCCCAGTACCAAGTGGTCAAAAAACACTCGATTAACTGGGGTTCAGATATGCAAATGCCGAGTCAGCTGTGGCTAACTCGGCACCTATTACGCTAACAGCATATTAGCCTTTCAGCTGGGCAGCAACCTCTGCCGCAAAGTCAGCTTCTTCGACTTCGATGCCTTCGCCTACTTCCAGACGAGCGAAGCTGATAATTTCAGCACCGGCCGCCTTTACTAGCTTAGCAATGGTAAGGTCTGGATCTTTAACGAACGGCTGCTCTAAGAGGCTGTGTTCTTTAAGGAACTTGTTGATACGACCACCCATCATTTTTTCAACGATGGCGTCTGGCTTGCCTTCCATATCAGGCTGCGCCTTGATGATGGCTTTCTCGGCGTTAACCACATCTTCAGGCATGTCGCTTGGCGCAAGGACCTTAGGGTTGACCGCAGTGACGTGCATAGCCACGTCTTTAGCCAGTTCAAGATCACCGCCCTTCAATACCACCAGTGCACCGATGCGCAGGTTAGAGTGAACATAAGTTCCCACTACTTCACCTTCGGCCAATACGGCACGACGCGGAGAGATGTTCTCGCCAATTTTTTGTACCAAGGCTTCACGCTCGCTTTCTAGCAAACCAACAACCTTGTCGCTTTTCGCAGCGAAAGCCGCATCGGCAACGGCAGATGCATAGCCAAGGAAACCTTCGTTTTTAGCAGCAAAGTCAGTTTCAGAGTTAACTTCAACCAAGATTGCAGAGCTATTGTCGGCAGATGCCTTAGCAACCACGATACCTTCAGCCGCAGTACGACCGGCTTTTTTAGCGGCTTTTAAGCCAGAATTTTTACGCAGTTCTTCAATCGCTGCGTCGATGTCGCCTTCGGATGCTTTAAGTGCTTTTTTGCACTCCATCATGCCAAGGCCAGTGCGCTCACGTAATTCTTTAACGGATGCTGCAGAAAATGATGCCATTTTTTCCACCTAAATATTTAATATGTTCAAAATTCAACACAAAAGGGGGACAAGCCCCCTTTTGTGTACACAACGGTGTAACGACCACTTGCCTACGCGAATAGGCAGTGGGTATTACTCGGCTGCTTTTTCTTCTTTGGCTTCGGCTTTAGGAGCCGCTTCCGCTTTTTCAGCACCAATTTCTGACTTGCCTTCGATACACGCATCAGCAACAGCAGAGGTGAAGATCTCAATGGCACGGATCGCATCATCGTTACCTGGGATAACGTAATCAACGCCATCTGGGTTGCTGTTGGTATCAACGATACCGATCACTGGAATGCCCAGCTTGTTGGCTTCTTGAATGGCGATACGCTCGTGGTCAACGTCGATAACGAAGATCGCGTCTGGTAAGCCGCCCATTTCCTTGATACCACCGATAGAACGCTCAAGCTTATCCATTTCACGAGTACGCATAAGCGCTTCTTTCTTGGTTAGCTGCTCGAAGGTACCGTCTTTCTTCATCGCTTCGATGTCACGTAGACGCTTGATAGACTGGCGAATGGTCTTGTAGTTGGTCAACATACCACCCAACCAACGGTGTGCCACGAAAGGCATGCCAGCACGAGCGGCTTCGGTAAGGATAACCTTAGAAGCGGCACGTTTAGTACCTACGAACAATACCTTGTTGTTTTTAGCCGTCATGCCTTTAACGATGTTTAGCGCTTCGTTAAATGCAGGCACAGTGTGCTCAAGGTTGATGATATGGATCTTGTTACGTGCGCCAAAGATGTATTGATCCATCTTTGGGTTCCAGTAACGGGTCTGGTGACCGAAGTGTACGCCTGCTTTAAGCAGGTCACGCATAGATACTTGTGCCATGTAATTCATTCCTAGTTAGGGTTAGGCCTCCATACATCCCACTATCCAATCCCAAGTACCAAGCCACCCTACCTATGATAGAGAGGCCCATTTACGGCGCTCAAGACACCCAGAACAGTGTGTCGATGTATGTGCGGATTAATAAAACACGCCAAATTCCACACACAGCGAAACTTGGCGCGCGTTTTATACCATATTTGGCAGTAGATTGGAAAGAATATACGGGTAAAAGACTGGGAAGGTCGCATTAAAAT
>CAJXIK010000051.1 GCA_913054445.1 uncultured Bermanella sp. | reverse complement strand
TTTAGGTCGCCGTGAACTCATCCATGAGGGCTTACCTCGGCATCCATGCCTCGAACATCCTAAAAAAGCACTAAACCCAACCTTGGTCTAAGCCCACTTAGCCGCTAAATCTGATTATTAAAAATTAGGCCGTTCATGAAAAGAAAATTAATAACCGAGCAGCTAACATAACTTAGCTTAGAGGTTTAGTGCTTCTATTTGAGGGAGTCTTTGGCATGGATGCCAAAGCTAAGCCTCCATGGACGGATGTACGGCGACCTCAAATAGAAGCACTAAGCCTCTGAGCTGGCGGATAAAAAGATAATGCACTTCAGAGCTTGGGTCATGTACAAAAAAGCCGCTAACAATAGCGGCTTTTTTGTGTCCTGTATTTAAGGAAGCGTGTTAAAAATTAGGCGGGCTGCTGCCTGCCAGCGGTGGCTTGTGTTCGCCGTTTCGCGGCTAAATGCACCCGTAAACCGAACAGGCTCAACACTAGGGTCAGCACCAACAGCAGTACGAAAATCACATCCCGCCCAGAATGACCGAGCACGGGTTTCAAGAAACCCCACATGTGCAAATAAGAAAAACTGTAGCCTTCTAAGCGTGTCAGTGGATTGTTGGTGGCCAGTACGCGATGACTGACAGGGTCTATGAAAACATGATTTCTGTGCGTATTTAACAGCTCGAACTTCCACACCGGCAAACGTTTATTTTTAAAACTGTAACCCTGCTCGAAGCCATGCAGCATCTGCTGGTTAACCACATCATCTGCACCGATGGCAAACCAGTTGGCCAATTTTTTGTGTATGAGAGCGCTATCTGTGTAGTGCGCTAACTGGCTCCCGTGGGCATCTAAGAAATAAACGGGGGCATCATGTTTTGCTGGCCCGCTCGGCATACCATGGCTGGGTTTACCCGCGCGCGCCGCTTGCAAGCGATACACTGGGCCAGCGGCCTGCACTAGGCTTACCTGATTCCAAGATAGTGGTGCAAGCTCTGCCGCCATGACCATGGGCGCTTGCCACTGGCTAAGGTCCAGCGCATCTTGCAGGTCTAAATTTTCATCATGGCTATAGAGGCTGGCCTGCCCCAAGTGATAAAAACCACTGACGCTAAACAAAAATAATGGCAACACCACAACATAAGCCAAGCGCCGATGCCAACGACGCGCACGCAACTTAATGACGCGCTGGCGTTTCATCACCAGCAAAAAATAGCAGGCACTGAGGCTCATAATTAACAGCAACGACAACAGCACGGCAATGACGATTAAGCGCACGGTTTCATATTCGTTGAGCCAGTCGAAGGTATGCAGCATGCGGAACAAACTTTTAAGCAGGCGCTTGCCGTCATTACTAAGAGATACTAAGGCCAAGGATTCGGTATGCACGATGGCGCTAAGGTTGTCGGCGGTTTGGTAGTGAATTTTATAGACAGGCAAGAGACGCTGGCTCTTGGGGTAAGCATCGTTAAACTCGCTTATGTATTCGACAAACTTCACCTTAGGCTGGCCCAGCACATACTGCTGCGCTAACCAGATAGCTTGCTGGCGGTCGTGCTCGGCAAGCTCGCTATAATCTTGAGTCGAAAAATAACGCCTGCTTTGCTCCTGCCCAGAGCCTTGCGTAACCTGCAACAACACTCGGTCTTCATAGGGCACTAGCTTGGCGATGTGCGCCGCGCCGAGCCGGTTGTGTTTAATAATGCTGGCAATGCTGTTAACCGCCTTGGCATCTGCGTGCAGGCTGGGGGGCTGAAAACGCGCCTTGGCTGGCCCCAACCAGTTTGCCACGGGGTGGGCCAGTGAAGACAAGACATAAACCAGCACACTCAGCATGGCGGGCCACACCAATAATAGGTGCCATTTTCTGGCCAGTTTAAGCGTTTGCGTGCGGCTCATGTTATTTTCCTAGACGGCATCAAAACGAAAATCGCAAGCCAGCGAACAGACTTAACGGGGCACCTGGGCGGTACTCTATCTTGTCACTGCCCACCTTATTAGAGGTGTAGGTGCTGTAGCGTTCATCCGCTAAATTTTGTACGCGGCCATATACCTGTAGGTCGCGGCTTAATTGGTAATGGCTGCGTAAATTTACTATTTGGTGTCCTGAATATTTATTCGTGTTGGTTTCATCCGTGTAGTATGCGCCCACGTGTTCGACCTCAAGCTCTACCATGAGGCCGTACACCCGCAGCGGCTCATAACGCAGCGCGATGTTAGCTAGACTGTCAGGCGCTTTGCCCACATAGTTGCCATCGAAATTTAAAAGCTGATTCACCACCCGTGTCTCACAGCTAAAGCAATTGTATAAATACTCAAACTTTCCATAGGTTTGCTCGCTCACACTCAGCGCGCTACTGAAACTTAAGTCGCGGCTGAGATCACCACTCAATCCCAACTCGATGCCTTGATGAATGCTCCTACCGGCGTTTAATGACACGCGGTCATTATCGCCGTTAATCACGCTGACGATGTCGTTGCTCTTCTCCATGTAATAGACAGCTAACTCATAGGACATGAGCGCGCCGATTAAACCGCGCAAGCCCAGCTCGACGCTGTCGGTATTAACCGGCTTTAACTCGGCCGTGTTGGTGTTGCCACCCGAGCGAAATAATTTACCCACAGACGGCGCGCGAAAAGCATGACGATAATTGGCGTACGCATCATGGCGCGCATCGAGTCGGTAAAGGATGCTGGCCTTAGGGCTCAGGTGACTATAATTTACGGTCTGCGATTCTGGGCGCAGGTGTTTTGTATCCACGGGGGCAGCAGCCAATTGATCGCGATAATTTACCCTAAAGAGGTCATAGCGCATGCCTGCACTTAAGCGAATATTGGGGGTTACTTGGTTTTCGAGATGCAGATAAGGGCTGACACTGGTTTGCGTTGCCTTGTATTTATAATTTAGATCATCACTTTTGTTAAAGCCGGTGATGATGTCGCCTGCTCGATTTATATCGCCACGGGCCACCGCAAATTCTTGAAAACGTGATGGCGTGTGGTCGATGTCGAGGCCGGATATTATCTGCCCACCATCATCAAATTGTCTGCGCCACTTGCTTAACAGGCCAAAGGATTCAAACTTAGTGTCCCGCACGTTGGCGTCGTAACTCACCATCCAACTGGGCATCATGCTAGATTGGTTGTGACGATAAAAAGGCGTGAGGGAAATAAGGTCGCTGGGCTGGGGGATGATATTAATCTCGCTGCTAACGCGCAGCGCCTCAATATTGCGCGCCCCCACATCCGCCTGATATTTATTTTTGGTCGCGTCATTTTTATAATCGTCATACTCTAGACTCGACACCCCGCTTTGCTCCACCTCGGTGAACGACAGCGTATTTTTGGCGCTGATGTTAGTGCCCAGCCGATAGTTGAAACGCATATTTAAATTTTTTCGCTGATAGTCGGCATCATCCCTAAAGCTGCTATTTTTGGTGAAGTTAGCCTGAATACCCACGCCACTATGCGCGCTTAATGGGCGACTGCTGCTAAGCAATACCCGCTGCCAATCATGGCTGCCGGTTTCCACATCGACTTTGCTAGTGGCCTGCTCGCTAACCTTCGCGCTGATGCTATTGATGATTCCGCCCATGGCACCACTGCCGTACAGAGCCGACCCCGGCCCCTTAGTCACCTCAAGGCGCTCACTCTGGGGAATGTTCACTTCGTACAAACCGTTGTGATTAAAAAAACCGCTGGGGCGCGTGGGCACACCATCCTCTAAAAATAAATACACGGCACTGGTGGTGATGGGTTGGCGAATGGCGGTCATGTGCCCTTCGCCCCCCAGGTTATTAATGTAAACACCCGCGCTGCGGTTCAATACTTCACTGGGGTGAGAGGGGGAGATATTTTCAATTTCTTGCTGCGACAACACCCCCACAGATTCGGCCAAATCCGCGAGGGGCCTTGCCTCACGGGTAGAGGTGACCACCACCTTATCCAGTTCGTAGAGGCTGCCTGCCCACGACGAATGTGAATGAACCGCTAACATGAGCAAAGATAAATTAAGCACTGCGTTTGAATAGTGTTTCATAAGTCCCCCAGAGAGGAACGCATTTTATAGGAGATGGCAGACCTTGGGATGTGACAAATTGTCGCAGGCTTTTTTTATTAATTTAGTGAAGGCTGTAAACAAAATACTCCCCAATATTAAATCCACGCGCACAAAAAAGCCGCTAACAGAGTAGCGGCTTTTTTAAGTGTGCTGCGTTTAAGCGCGAAAGGCCGCGCTAACGAAACACTAGATGTCGGCAACCGACTTCAGCGGGTAGCTGGCAGGCAGTGGCAAAGTGGCCACGCCAGTGTCGATGGCAGCCTGTGCAACGGCACCGGCAACGATGCCCAGCAGGCGCGAGTCGGTCGCTTTAGGAATGATGTAGTCGCGGCCAAACTGCAAAGAAGTCAGTTCGTAGGCATCTAATACTTCCTGGGTAACAGGCTCTTTGGCAAGCTTGGCGATGGCGTAAGCGGCGGCCAGCTTCATCTCTTCGTTGATGGCGGTGGCACGTACATCGAGGGCACCACGGAAGATGAACGGGAAGCCCAACACGTTGTTCACTTGGTTAGGGAAATCGGAACGGCCGGTGGACATGATGAGGTCATCACGCACTTGGTGTGCCAGCGCAGGTGCAATTTCTGGGTCTGGGTTAGAGCACGCGAAGACGATGGGGTTAACGGCCATGGTCTTCAACAATTCGGGGGCCAATAGGTTAGGACCAGACAGCCCCAAGAAGACGTCGGCACCATCGATGGCATCGGCTAGGGTGCGCTTGTCGGTGTCTACCGCAAACATGGCCTTGTATTGGTTAAGGTCATCACGGCCCGAGTGGATCACACCTTTACGGTCACACATGAAGATGTTTTCTGGCTTCATGCCCGCGCTGATAAGCAGCTTAGAGCAAGAGATGGCGGCAGCACCGGCACCCAGCACGGCCATGGTGGCTTCTTCGACTTTTTTGCCTTGAATTTCTAGGGCGTTCAACATACCGGCCACGGTCACGATGGCGGTGCCGTGTTGGTCATCGTGGAACACAGGGATGTCACACTGCTCGATGAGGGTACGCTCGATCTCGAAACACTCGGGTGCTTTAATATCTTCGAGGTTAATGCCGCCGAAGGTATTGGCGATACGGCGTACGGTGTCGATGAACGCCTGTGGGCTTTCGGATTCAACTTCGATATCGATGGAGTCGACACCGGCAAAGCGTTTGAAAAGCAGCGACTTGCCTTCCATCACCGGCTTAGAGGCCAACGGCCCTAAATTGCCTAGGCCTAATATGGCGGTGCCATCGGTGATGACCGCCACTAGGTTGCCTTTAGAGGTATATTTGTAGGCATCTTCTGGGTTGTCGGCAATGGCTTTAACTGGCTCGGCAACGCCTGGGCTATAGGCGAGAGAAAGATCACGAGCCGAGTTGGCTTCCGTAGTTAGCTCAACACTGATTTTACCCGGCTTTGGAAACTCATGGTAATCTAGGGCGTCCTGCTTAAAATCTGACATTCGATAAATTCCGCAATTAGTTTTGGTACCGTTGAAACCGCCCAGCTGCCACTGTCATGTGGGCGATTCCGCATTATTACGCAGTTTTGTGCGCGGTAACAACCCGCAACGTCATAAAAATTCACTATATTGACAATAGTTTCAGTTGATAGGCCGAGCCATCGCCAAAAAGCAAAAAAGGCGCTCAATGAGCGCCTTTTTGCTAGAAACCAATGTCTCTATGGGCTTAACGGGGTAATTACTTACCGCGTCCGCCAAAACGCTTCTTGAAGCGATCGATACGGCCGCCAGTGTCCAGCATCTTCTGCTTACCGGTGTAGAAAGGGTGACATGCAGAACATACGTCTAGGTGCATTTCGCCGGTCTTAGTAGAACGGGTGTTAACCACGTTACCGCAAGAACAGGTTGCAGTAAGGGTTTCGTATTTAGGGTGAATACCTTCGCGCATAATAAATCCTCTTTTTTCCGTTGCCGCCACTTATTCTCTGGTGCGAAATACACCCGAGCCTCATAAGTACCGCTGGACCCAAGATCCTGAGCAAGCTCTATACAGACCTTTAGGGGGCGCGCATAATACCAGAGCGGCGCAAAACGCGCCAGATCAATTCGTTTTAAGCCTTGGGCTTATGTAGCAAGCTAATAATAAGAGACCGAATGACGTCGCCTTTTTTTCTCAGCGTGGCCGTGGCCGCCCCTCTTCCTAAGCTGTTTGATTACCGGCCCCTAGCAGACACCGACATGCGCCATTATCAGGCGGGCCTGCGGGTCAGCGTGCCGTTTGGTGCGCGCCTACTGAGCGGGGTCATCGTGAGCATTCATCAGGCTCCCCAAGTGGACCCGGCCAAGCTTAAGCCCATCGCCGCCCTATTAGACAGCACCCCCCTGCTGCCCAGCGACCTATACCAGCTGGGGCACTGGCTCAGCGAGTATTATCACCAGCCCATCGGCGAATGCTTGTCGTTATTGTGGCCGCTGCTGTTGCGCAAAGGCGAACCTGCCCGCGCCAGCAAGCAAAATTTTTACGCACCGGCAGACACCCCCCCCGATCCCAGCACCATAAAGCGGGCACCCCGTCAGGTGGAGCTGCTGGCGCACATGACGCAAAGCGCTCACCAAGACGGCTGCTGGCAGCAAGACCTCGTGCAGGCGGGTTTCACCCCCGCCATCATCAACGGGCTAGTGACTAAGGGCTTCCTTGTGAAGCAGGCGCGCGACTGTTTTCAGCCCATTAAGGGCCAATGCTCCCAGACGCCTTTAACACTCAACCAAGAGCAGCAGCATGCCCTCACCTGCATAGAGCAAAGCCAGGGCTTTAACAGCTTTCTCATAGATGGCATCACCGGCAGCGGCAAAACTGAAGTGTACCTGCAAGCCATCGCCCCCCATGTGCAGCAAGGCCTGCAAGTATTAATTTTGGTGCCCGAGATTGGCCTCACCCCGCAGACCGTGCAGCGCTTTGCACAGCGTTTCGAGGCCGACGTATTGTTGTTGCACAGCAAACTCAGCGACCGCGAACGCCTCGATGCCTGGCTCATGGCCCGCACTCACGATGCCAGTACGGGGCGCGGGCAAATTATCATCGGCACCCGCAGCGCGATCTTTACCCCCATGCCCAACCTCGCCATGATCGTCATAGATGAAGAACACGATCAATCATTTAAGCAGCAGGACGGCGTGCGTTACCACGGCCGCGATGTGGCAGTGGTGCGAGCCAAGACCCTCGCCATTCCCATTATTCTGGGCAGCGCCACCCCCAGCCTAGAGTGCCTGCACAACGGCCTTAACGGTAAATACCAGTATCTGCGTTTAAGCCAGCGGGCGGGTGCGGCCAGCATGCCCGAGCTGCAAATTTTAAATATAAAAAATCAGGCAGTACACCATGGTCTCGCCGATTCGTTGCTGCCACCCATCGAAGACACGCTGCATAAGGGCCAGCAGGTCTTGGTATTCGTCAACCGCCGCGGCTACGCGCCCACTCTTTATTGCCCAGACTGCGCTTGGATAGCGGAGTGCAGGCACTGTGATGCCAAGATGACCCTGCATCAAAAGCCCGCCCACCTGCATTGTCACCACTGCGACAGCAAGCTGAGCATTCCTCGGCAATGCCCAGAATGCTTGAGCCACAAGATACAAGCCATGGGCGCGGGCACCGAGCGACTGGAGAGCCACCTACAATACAAGTTCCAAGCGACGCCGGTTATTCGCATCGACCGCGACAGCACGCAAAATAAACACGCCATGGAAACACTGTTAGCGCCGGTGCACGGGGGAGAGCCCTGCATCATCGTGGGCACGCAGATGCTGGCCAAGGGCCATCATTTTCCTAAGGTCACGCTGGTGATCATGATTAATGTGGACAGCGGCTTTTTTAGTGCCGACTACCGCGCCATGGAAAAAACCGCGCAACTTATTTTACAGGTGGCGGGCCGCGCCGGTCGCGAAAAAGACCAGGGCGTGGCGGTGTTGCAAACGGAATTTTCCGAGCACCCCATGCTGCACCTACTGAAAGAAGAAAGTTACCACGCCTTATCGCTCGCCCTATTGGACGAACGCCAACATCAACACTTACCCCCTTACGGCTTTCAGCTGCTGCTGCGCGCCGATTGCCACCTGCCGCAAGAAGCCGAACGCTTCTTGCACCGCGTGCGGCAGTTGCTAAACCAACACCAACAAGCGCTGAACTTGCCGCAACTCAGCATGATTGGCCCGCTGCCCGCGCCCATGGAATTACGCGCCGGACGCTTTAGGAGCCAGCTGTGGGTATCTGCCCGGCGGCGCACTGTGTTGCACTCTTTCATAGGGCGAGTACTGCCGGATATTTATGCGCTGAAGGGGTTTCACAAGGTTAGGTGGGGGCTGGACATCGACCCCATTGAAAGCCTGTAGGAGGCCACCCCGTGGCCGATGGCCGATGGCCAGTTTCCGCGGCCAATGGCCAAAATTCTGTTGCATCGAAGCCATGATGCCGTTTCTTTTTATTTTAATTATAAGCAGCACTTGGCGTCGCTAGCTCACGCCACGGTGGGGGTTTAACAATCGGCCACGGGGTGGCCTCCTACAATATTTAGGCACAAAAAAAACCGCGCACAGGCGCGGTTTTTTAACACTCAAATAACGCTTAAAAAGCTAACCGTTAAGAGTAAACAGGCAGGCTCGCACACAGTACCTTAACCTTAGCGCGCACTTCTGCGGCGACCTTCTCTTGGCTGCCGTTTTCGAGGCTTTCCAACACGTCACAGATCCAGCCGGTCAACTCTTTAGACTGAGCGGCGTTGAAGCCACGGCTGGTGATTGCGGGTGTACCAATACGCAAACCAGAGGTGATGAATGGTGAACGAGGGTCGTTGGGCACAGCATTCTTGTTGACGGTGATGAAGGCTTCGCCCAATGCGGCGTCGGCGTCTTTGCCTGTGTATTCCTTGCCGATTAGATCAACTAAGAACAGGTGATCGTCGGTGCCACCGGAGACGATGTTAATACCACGGGCGATGAATTCGTTGGCCATGGCCTGCGCGTTTTTAACCACCTGTGCCTGATAGTTTTTGTAGTCGTCCTGCATGGCTTCCTTGAAGCACACCGCCTTGGCGGCGATGACGTGCATGAGGGGGCCGCCTTGGGATTCGGGGAACACGGCAAAGTTAAGCTTCTTGTTGAGAGCTTCGTCTTTGTTGGCCAAAATCAAGCCGCCACGGGGGCCGCGCAGTGTCTTGTGCGTGGTGGTGGTGACCACATCGGCGATGCCCACCGGCGATGGGTAAACACCGGCGGCGATTAAACCGGCCACGTGTGCCATGTCGACGAACAGGTAAGCGCCCACAGAGTCGGCGATGTCACGGAAACGCTGCCAATCGACCACTCGGCTGTAGGCAGAGAAACCGGCCACGATCATCTTTGGCTGGTGCTCTTTGGCCAGGGCGGCAACTTGATCGTAATCGATCTCGCCGGTGGCTTCGTTGAGGCCGTACTGAACCGCGTTATAGATACGGCCCGAGAAAGAAACAGAGGCACCGTGCGTTAGGTGGCCACCGTGGGCGAGGCTCATGCCCAGTACGGTATCGCCTGGCTTAACGAGGGCCATGTACACCGCGGCGTTGGCTTGCGAGCCAGAGTGCGGCTGAACGTTGGCGTAGTCGGCCGAGAATAGCTCTTTGGCACGGTCGATGGCCAATTGCTCGATCACATCCACGTGCTCGCAGCCACCATAGTAGCGCTTACCCGGATACCCTTCGGCGTACTTGTTGGTGAGCTGGCTGCCCTGGGCTTCGATGACGCGCGGGCTCGTGTAGTTTTCAGAGGCGATGAGCTCGATGTGCTCTTCCTGACGCACGTCTTCGGCTTTCATGGCAGCCCACAAGGCTGGGTCGAAATCAGCGATATTCATGTCTTTTTTGAACATGGTCGTCCCCTATCTTTAGCAAAATTAACGGTTTATAAAGGCGGTCTATAAATAATGGCGGGCATTGTACCGTAAGTGATCGATGCAGGCACTTGAAAGGGAGGCAACTCC
>CAJXIK010000050.1 GCA_913054445.1 uncultured Bermanella sp. | reverse complement strand
GCGTACTTGAATTACTCGATGTACGTCATCATGGACCGTGCCCTGCCGCACATCGGCGACGGTTTAAAGCCGGTGCAGAGGCGCATCACCTATGCCATGTCGGAGCTGGGCCTAAAGGCCGGTGCTAAGTATAAGAAGTCGGCCCGTACGGTGGGCGACGTGCTGGGTAAGTTCCACCCCCATGGCGACAGCGCCTGTTACGAGGCCATGGTGTTGATGGCACAGCCGTTTTCTTATCGCTATCCGCTGGTGGATGGTCAGGGTAACTGGGGCTCGGCGGATGATCCAAAATCGTTTGCTGCCATGCGTTACACCGAATCCAAGCTCACTAAATACGCCGATGTATTGCTGGGCGAGTTGGCGCAGGGCACGGTGGATTGGCAGCCTAACTTCGATGGCACCTTAAAAGAACCGGTGACGCTGCCGGCGCGCCTGCCCAATATTTTGTTAAACGGCACCATGGGCATAGCAGTAGGCATGGCCACCGATATTCCACCCCACAACTTACGCGAGCTGGCCAGTGCCTGTATTCACGTGTTAGATAACCCTAACGCCAGCAGCCAGGATTTAAGCCAATTTGTGGCGGGGCCAGATTACCCCACCGCCGCCGAGATCATCACCCCCAAGGCCGACATTCAAAAGATGTACGAGAGCGGTCGTGGCAGCGTGAAGATGCGCGCTATCTATGAAATAGAAGACGGTGACGTGGTGATTACCGCGCTGCCTCACCAGTGCTCGGGTAACAAGATAATCGAGCAAATTGCCGCGCAGATGAGCAAGAAAAAACTGCCCATGGTGGCCGACCTACGCGACGAATCCGACCATGAAAACCCCACCCGCTTAGTGATTATTCCCAAGTCGAATCGGGTGGACTTGAAGCAACTGATGAACCATCTGTTTGCCACCACCGACCTAGAAAAAAGCTACCGCATCAACATGAATATGATCGGCATCAACGGCCTGCCGCAGGTGAAGAATCTAGCCATGATTGTCAAGGAGTGGCTAGAATATCGTACCACCACGGTGCGTCGGCGTTTGCAGCACAGGTTAGAAAAAGTGCTGGCGCGCCTGCATATTTTAGACGGCTTGCTGGTGGCCTTCTTAAACATCGACGAAGTGATTGAGATCATTCGGCACGAGGAAGAACCCAAACAAGAATTAATGCGGCGCTTCGGCTTGAGCGACATCCAGTCCGAGTCGGTACTGGAATTAAAGCTGCGTCACCTAGCCAAGCTCGAAGAGATGCGCATTCGCAGCGAGCAAGACGAGCTGGCCGCCGAGCGTGATCAGTTGCAAAAAATTCTCGGCAGCGAACGCCGCATGAAAACCCTAGTGAAAAAAGAAATCAGCGCCGATGCCGAAGCCTATGGCGATGATCGTCGCAGCCCAATTGTGGCCCGCCAAGAAGCGGTGGCGTTAAGTGAAACCGATTTAATGGGGGCCGATCCGGTGACGGTGGTGTTGTCAGAAAAGGGCTGGATTCGTGCCGCCAAGGGCCACGACGTGGACGGCAATAGCCTAGCTTACAAAGCAGGGGATGCCTTCCTGGTACAGGCCAATGCCAAGACCAATCAGCAGGCAGTCTTCCTCGACAGCACGGGGCGCAGCTATAGCATCAACATTCACGGCCTGCCCGGTGCCCGTGGTTACGGCGAGCCGGTGACGGGTTCGGTTAATCTCAGCGTAGGTGCCACCCTAGCCACTATGTTGGTGGCGGCCAACAAGGATCAGTATTTAATGGCCAGTGAGTCCGGTTACGGCTTCGTCACCACCTTTGCCGACATGTTATCTAAAAACAAAAATGGCAAGGCGCTGCTAAATAAACCCGATGATAAAAAACTGCACGTGCCGGTGAAGCTGGCCGATCAAAAGCAGGATTGGGTCGTCGCGGTGAGCGACGAAGGGCGGCTGCTAACTTTTCCGGCGGCGGACTTGCCGCTCATGTCAAAAGGCAAGGGCAATAAAATTATTAACCTGGGCACGGGGGGTAGCGAGAATTTAATTGGCCTCGCGTTAATGAAGGACGGCGATGTGCTGGTGGTCAACGCCGGTAAGCGCCATGTGAAGATGAAGTTTAAGGATCTTGAACACTATCAGGGAGAACGTGGCCGCCGTGGTAATAAGCTGCCCCGTGGTTTCCAAAATGTGACCAGCATTGAGGTGCTGCGGCAGGGTGGTGATTAAAGCCGCGCACTGTAGTTGAGGCGTATTAAAGGATAAACCGGCCCAGTGCCGGTTTTTCTTTTTAGGGTATGGGTCTACTGGCTAAAGGTATATTCAATCAGGTCAACCAAGCGATTGGCATAGCCCCACTCATTGTCATACCAGGCCACCACCTTCACAAAGTGATCATTGAGGGCGATGCCCGCGCTGGCATCAAAAATGGCGCTGCGTGGGTCGTGTAAAAAATCGGACGACACCACGGCATCTTCGGTGTAGCCCAGTATGCCCTTTAGTTCATGCTCGCTGGCGTGTCGCATGACCACCTTTATCTCTTCATAGCTCGCCGCTTTTTTTAGCCTGACCGTTAGATCCACCACCGACACATCGACCGTGGGCACCCTAAAAGCCATGCCGCTTAACCTGCCGCTTAAATCGGGTATCACCTTGCCTACCGCGGTGGCTGCCCCGGTGCTGCTGGGGATGATGTTGTTGGCCATGCTGCGGGCACCACGCCAATCGGACGCAATGGCGCTGTCCACGGTACGCTGGGTGGCGGTGGCGGCGTGCACTGTGGTCATGAGCGCTTCTTCAATCCCCCAGTTATCGTGCAAGACCTTAGCGATGGGAGCCAAGCAGTTGGTGGTGCAGGAGGCATTGGAAATAATATTCATGGCTGCTTGGTATTGTCGATGGTTAACCCCCATCACAAACATGGGAGCATCCTGAGAGGGTGCGCTGATCACCACTTTTTCTGCCCCCGCCTGAATATGCTCGTGGGCTTTTTCTTGGCTGGTAAACAGGCCGCTGCTCTCGATCACCACCTGCGTGCCTACTTCTCGCCAGTTACAGTCTTGTGGCTGGCGGTGTTGGCTGGTGCGTATGCTGTGTTGGTTTATGATTAGGCTGTCGTGTGAATGGCGAATGTCGGCGCAGAAGATGCCGTGACTAGAATCGTGGCGTAATAAATACGCCATGTAGTCTGGATTAATGACATCGTTGATGGCCACCACTTTAAATTCTGGTCGGTTTAATAATACGCGCATAGCCAACCTACCGATGCGGCCAAAACCATTTATGGCAACCTTAATGGTCATGTTTTTCCTTCCTTTTTTAATCGTGCATTCTTTTAAAGGTCTATTAAAACGGTAGGTTAAAAGTCATTGAAAATGTATGTGCTTTTATATGCTGATCGCGTCAAATAATTTAAATAAACAAATATAAAAGGCAATATAAATGCCATGCAGGCTGTTTCTTAAATTATATTTTTTAGTGCCGATATTTATTCTGCTTGGGCGTGGAAGGTTAGTTAAATAGGCTGGTATCGACCAAAAATGGCGTATCAGGTGGGTAGAAGTTTTAGTGTTTTTGCTCTTTTATGGTGAGGTGATAAATAAAAATAAGCATAAATCTTCAGCCTGAGGGGGGCCCATGAAACGAGTGGGATTTTCTGCTGTATCCGCGTTACTGTTATTGACCACATCTCATTCTGCGTTCGCAGAGTGGGGACTGAACATGACAGAGGGCGTAACCCGGGTAAGTCATGACGTACATGACTTACACATGACCATTTTTTATGTCTGTGTCGCCATCGCCGTGGTGGTCTTTGGTGTCATGCTTTACAGCATTATTTACCATCGTAAGAGTCGTGGTGCTAAGGCCCATAACTTCCATGAAAGTACCGTCGTCGAACTCATCTGGACGGTCATTCCGTTAATTATCTTAGTGGGTATGTGTATTCCTGCCACCGCCACGTTGATTGATATGTACGACAACAGCGATGCCGAGATCGATATTCAGGTAACGGGTTACCAGTGGAAATGGCGCTACACCTATCTGCATGAAGAGGTGGATTTTTTCTCATCCATGTCCACCCCCAGTGAGCAAATAGACAATAGCCAAGCAAAAGACGTGAACTACCTATTGGAGGTGGATTATCCGCTGGTGTTGCCGGTGGATACTAAGGTGCGCTTCTTGTTTACCTCTAAGGATGTGATTCATTCCTGGTGGGTGCCAGATCTCGCGGTGAAGAAAGACACTATTCCGGGTTTCATTAATGAGTCGTGGACCAAGATCGACAAGCCTGGAATTTACCGTGGTCAGTGTACCGAGTTGTGTGGCAAGGGCCATGGCTTTATGCCTATCGTGGTGAAGGCGGTGAGCAAGGCGGAATATAAAAGCTGGGTAACGGCGCAGGCGGTAGCGCAGGCGGCGGCAAGAGAGGTGAAGGAGATGAGCTTCGCCGAACTCATGACGCAAGGGGAAAAAGTCTACAACACTAACTGTGCCGCCTGCCACCAAAAAAACGGTGCGGGCATGCCGCCTATGTTCCCTGGTCTTAAGGGCAGTGCTGTGGCTCTGGGCGATATTAATAAACACATCAACATAGTGCTTAAGGGCGTGCGCAGTACGGCCATGTCGGCCTTCGCCGAGCAGTTGAGTGTCAGCGATGTGGCGGCGGTGGTGACCTATGAGCGTAATGCCTGGGGTAATGATAAAGGGGATCACGCCTCGCCTATGCTCGTTAAAAAATTAAAAGATAATAAATAAGGGGCCACATATGTCACAAGAAGGAGTGTTGCAAGGGGGCGGTGCCGTCGCGGATGACGAGCATCATCACGGCCCAGATAAAGGCATCTTACGTTGGGTGTATACCACCAACCACAAAGACATTGGCACTATGTATTTATTGCTGGCGCTGGGGTCTTTGTTAATCGGTGGCTGTATGGCTTTTGTGATTCGCGCCGAATTATTTCAGCCCGGTTTGCAACTGGTCGACCCTAACTTTTTTAATCAGATGACCACTATGCATGGTTTGATCATGGTGTTTGGTGCCATCATGCCGGCCTTCGTGGGTCTGGCAAATTGGCTCATCCCCATGATGATAGGCGCGCCAGATATGGCGCTGCCGCGTATTAATAACTGGTCGTTCTGGTTGTTGCCGTTTGCCTTTACCATGTTGCTTAGCACGTTCTTTATGGACGGCGGTGCCCCCAACTTTGGTTGGACATTTTACGCGCCGCTTTCCACCACCTATGCGCCACCCAGTGTTACCTTTTTCATCTTCGCTATTCATATTATGGGCATCAGTTCGGTGATGGGGGCGGTTAACGTCATCGTCACTATTTTCAATATGCGCGCCCCAGGCATGACCTTCATGAAGATGCCCTTGTTTGTGTGGACCTGGTTAATCACCGCATTTTTATTGATCGCAGTGATGCCGGTATTGGCCGGGGTGGTGACCATGATGTTGATGGATATTCACTTCGGTGCGTCCTTCTTTGACGCCGCCGGCGGGGGTGACCCAGTATTGTTTCAGCATGTGTTCTGGTTCTTTGGCCACCCTGAAGTGTACATAATGATCTTACCGGCATTTGGTATTGTCTCGCATATTATTTCTACCTTTAGCCGCAAGCCTTTGTTTGGTTATACCAGTATGGTGTTCGCCACCTCATCCATCGCGATTCTGTCGTTTATCGTGTGGGCACATCACATGTTTACCGTGGGCATTCCCTTAGTGGGCGAATTATTTTTCATGTACAGCACTATGCTCATCGCGGTGCCCACCGGGGTGAAAGTCTTTAACTGGGTGACCACTATGTTCCGTGGCTCCATGACGTTCGAGACCCCCATGTTATTTTCCATTGCCTTCGTGGTGTTGTTCACTATAGGTGGCTTGTCGGGCTTGATGCTGGCCGTGGCGCCAGCCGATTTCCAGTACCACGATACCTATTTTGTGGTGGCGCATTTTCATTATGTGTTGGTGCCGGGTGCCCTGTTTAGTATTTTGGCGGCGGTATATTACTGGTTACCAAAGTGGTGCGGGCGCATGTATAACGAGGCGCTGGGCAAGTGGCATTTCTGGTTAAGTTTTATCGGTGTGAACCTAACCTTCTTTCCCATGCACTTCGTGGGTCTGGCGGGCATGCCGCGGCGCATCCCAGATTATGCCCTCCAGTTTGCCGACTTTAATGCCATTGTGTCGGTTGGTGCGGTGGTGTTTGGTCTGAGTCAGTTGCTCTTTATCTATAACGTATGGCGTACCACCCTCGGACAAAAAGGCGTGAAAGCCAGCGACCTAGTTTGGGATCAACCGGTGGGACTAGAGTGGACCGCATTACCGAGTCCGGTGCCTTATCACACCTTCCAGACGCCACCGAAAGTGGATTGAGAAAAATGAAAAAACTGTCACCGTTAAAATTATCCATCATACCGTTACTGATGTTTGGCTTTGGCTTTGCATTGGTTCCTCTGTACGATATTTTTTGTCAGGTGACCGGCATCAACGGCAAGTATTATCAGGTGGCCGATGAGGCCAGCCTGCGCTTAGTGTCGGCCCAAGGGGAAAAGGTTGTTCCCCTGCGTCTGCTGGCCGATGCCGACAGCCGAGACGTATGGCATTTTACCCCGGAAAAAAAGCTGCTAGAAATACAGGCCGGAAAAATGATCACCACCTATTATGAGATCACCAACGACCAAGATGTGGAGGTCACTGTGCAAGCGGTGCCCAGCATCGCCCCGGGCGAGTGGTCTGAGTATCTGGTGAAAATAGAATGCTTCTGTTTTAACCAACAAAAAATTCCCCCTCATTCCACGGTAAGACTACCCTTACAAGTGACATTAAGTTCTAAAGCACCCGAGGAGGTAAGTCACTTATCTCTTTCCTATCGTATTTATCAGAGTGAACCCCTAGGAGGCACATTTTGAACACACCAAGATATTACGTTCCACAGCGCAGTCACTGGCCTATTTTGGGAGCCTTCGCGGTATTTCTCACCCTGTTTTCCATGGCCTCTATCATTCATGAAAACAGTCACAGCCAAGTGAGTATGTTTTCTGTGGCCACCGCCGTGGTGGCCGGTTTTTTAATGCTTTACATGTTGTTTGGTTGGTTCAGTGAGGTGGTGAACGAAGGCTTACGCGGCTTAAACAGCGAGCAGTTAAAACGCTCTTTCAGAATTAGCATGGGCTGGTTTATTTTTTCCGAGGTGATGTTCTTCGCCGGTTTCTTCGGCGCGCTGTTTTATGCGCGCACGTTTTCGGTGCCCTGGATAGGTGGCGAAGGCGCCAAGGGCGTCAGCGGCATGTTGTGGCAGGGCTTCAGCGCCCACTGGCCTCTGATGAAGACCCCAGACATGACGCAGTTTCAAGGCCCCATGGGCATCATAGATGCTTGGAAGTTGCCTTTCATCAACACCGTGTTATTAATCGCCTCGAGCTTTACGCTCACCTTTGCTCATCACCACTTACGCAGCGAAAATAAGGCTAAGACGCTGTTTTGGTTGAAGATCACGCTGTTACTGGGGGCCGCCTTCTTGGTGGTGCAGGTGGCGGAGTACGGTCATGCCATTAACGATCTTAATTTAACGGTGAGTAGCGGTATATATGGCTCGACTTTTTATATGCTAACCGGCTTTCACGGGGCCCATGTGACCCTAGGAGCCATCATGATATTTGTCATGTATCGGCGTGTAGATAACGGCCACTTTACCCCAGATGATCATTTTGGTTTCGAGGCGGCGGCATGGTATTGGCACTTCGTGGACGTGGTGTGGCTGATGCTATTTACCTTCGTGTATGTGCTGTGAGGCCATGAATAAAAGGTGCCTAGCGGCACCTTTTAGCGATACAGAAACAAATAACAAAAAATAGCCACTAGGGTACAGGCAGCAAAGATGGCGCGATATTTTAATGACGCATAGGTCTGTAGCGAACTTTTTTTAGCCGTCACTAAATAGTACAAACCGGTAAAGAGGGCTCCAATGCTGAGCAATAAAAATAATAAAATTAACCCTTTTAAAAGCATGATCTCGAACCCCTTACAAGGTTATCGCAGGTCTTGGTATCTTAGTATAAAACCGCTTTATAGCCTAATTATGTTGTTGGGTATCGGCATCTGCCTGGCGGCGGGTCTTTGGCAGTATCAAAAGTCACAGTTTTATTTGGCCCCGCCTGCGCAACCTGTGCAGATGGAAGGGCGCTACCTAAACGAGTTCACCCACTTCTTAGATAACCAAACCTTGCATGGTCGTGCCGGCTACGCGGTGATCACGCCCTTTGTCCATGGGGCTGGCATTTACTTGGTAAATCGCGGCTTTGTATCCTATTTGTCTCGGGATCAATTGCCGCCAGTGGTGCCTGTGACGCAGGCGGTGAGTCTGCTCGGTGTGGTGCTTAGTAATAAAATACCCATGCTATTAAACGATCGCTTGGCGGACCCTATCTCCCAGCGAGTTCAATACATAGATAATAAATATTTTTCCGCCCTCACGGGTCAGCCTGTACTTAGAGACATTTTTCATCTGCAAGAGGGCGCTGGCTTGCAGGCCCTTATGCCGCAAAAGGCCCCCTATTTAAACCACCACCGTCACCAAGGATATGCGTTGCAATGGCTGTTGTTAGCCGTGGCTGGGCTCATCATTTTACTGGTGGCAAGCATCACCACAGACGCCGTCAAGATAGATAGCCCATCGGGAGAAAAATCATGAAAGCCAGACTACCCATGTTGTTAATGTTCATCGTCTTGTGTGCGCCGTTCGTGGTGTCCATCGTGCTACTGGGCGATAAAGATAGCATTCAAACTCAGGCCCGTGGCCAGTGGTTGAGTGACTCGCAGTTTGTGAATGTGCCCAACCAGGCCCCCTGGCAATTGCTGTGGCGTGAGCAGGATTGCCAGCAAGAGTGTGATGCTTGGTTTGGATTGTTGCGCAGGGTGAAGATGGCTTTGGGCAAGCACAGTGATAAATTACTCATTAGTGAGGTGAGCAGCGAGCGGCTCTTGGCTGAGCAAAACGGGCTGTTCATCGCCGACCATCAGGGCCTAGTACTGCTCTCATATCAGGCAAATGAGCAGGGGGCCTATAAGCTCTTAAAGGATCTTAAGGTGTTGATGAAACACGGGGGAGCTTAATGCGTAAGCTGGCATTATTTAATATCTTTCTGACCCTGTTGGTCATCACTCTGGGTGCCCTCACGCGCTTATTGGATGCCGGCCTAGGCTGCCCCGATTGGCCTGTTTGTTATGGGCAGCTTATCCCTCAGGAGAATCAGGCGAGCGCAGAGTTTATTCATTGGCAATTCGATTCGCTAAAAGCTTGGATGGAGATGACCCACAGATATGTGGCCAGCCTGTTGGGCTTGAGCATAGTGATACAAGCGCTCTTGTTGTGGCCGCGCTACTTGGGCGCGGTGCGTTACCTCTCGATTTTTCTATGCCTGTGGGTGGTGATGCAGGGCATGTTCGGCATGTGGACGGTGACGTTACGCTTATGGCCGCCGGTGGTGAGCGCTCACCTGTTGGGCGGGGCCATTACCCTCGGGGCACAATTCATGATTTGGCGGGTGCTCACCAGCAATAGAGAGCCCAAAGTTTTGTCGGTGTGGTCGGCATTTGCCCTCGTGGTATTTTTGCAGATGGGCCTCGGGGCTTGGACCAGCAGCCAGTATGCCGGATTGGTCTGCCCCGACTTTCCCACCTGTCAGGGCAACTGGTGGGTCAACATAGATGCGGGCGTATTGCAGGCTCCCATGATGGCCGGGGATGAATATCTGGGTGGCGTGTTGGGCATGGCAGATAAGATGGCGGTGCAGTGGTTGCATCGGCTAGGGGCGCTAGTGGTGGTGCTGATGTTTTTTTATTTGGCTCTACAAAAAAATAGGCAGCGGCGCTCTGTGGTTTTTTGTCTAGGATTTTTGTGTCTGCAAATAACGCTGGGAATACTCAATGCCATTTGGATGCTGCCATTGTCTTTGGCCTTGTTGCACAACACGGTGGCCATGTTGTTGTGGCTCAGTGCTTTAAATGGCATGACCGCAAAAGAAATTGAAATGGAAGCAGAAGAGCCGACAGAGGAATTATTGGCGTAAGCGGTTTTTAAATAGCGTGGGTTCA
>CAJXIK010000049.1 GCA_913054445.1 uncultured Bermanella sp. | reverse complement strand
CCCTAAATTCTATAGTTGTCGTTTATTAACCACAATGATAATTAGGTGTTTTGATCATATAAAATTGATTATAAAGATCAAAAAGTAATAGCGGTGATCTGCGCTGATTAGCGCGTAAGTTATGAGCCCTCGCTTAATGTTGAGCGCACTAGGTTATCAACGAAGCTGTTTAAGTCAGCAAAGACGGCGACCCCAGCGAGGCCCTCTTTCTTGGCGAGAGTGCGCTCTCCCTTGCCGGTTAATACTAGCGCAGGTACGAGCCCAGCGGCACTGCCGGCTTGTAAGTCTCTTAAGGAATCCCCCACCATATAACAGCCCTCGGCAGACATGTTTAATGCCTGCTCTATTTGATGAATCAAGCCAGGCAGAGGCTTGCGGCAATCACACTGGTCGTCGGGGCCATGGGGGCAGTAAGCGATGACATCAATTTTGGCACCGATTTGGCTGGCCAGATTAAGCATCTTGCGGTGCATGGCATCCAGCGTGGCCACCGTGAAGTAGCCACGGCCAATGCCGGATTGGTTGGTGGCGATGGCGATCTTATAACCGGCTTGGGTCAGCTTGGCTAACGCCGCCATGGAGCCGGGTAACGGAATCCATTCGTCTACGGTCTTTATGTAGTGGTCAGAGTCGTAATTAATCACGCCATCACGGTCGAGGATGATGAGTTTATTAGGCATTGTTAGCTGGTTCCTATGCGGCAGCACCTGCATTCGCCTGCAAGCAGCCTCCTACAAATGGTAGGCAAAATAAAAGGGAGCAATGCTCCCTTTTATTGATGGTTTATTTTTTACAGCAGCGAAATATCTGCCACCTGCAAAAATAGATTACGCAATTGGTTTAACAGGGCTAAACGGTTTTGCTTAACGGCTTCGTCGTCGGCCATCACCATTACGTTGTCGAAGAAATCATCGATGCTCGCGCGCAGGCTAGCCAAAGACAGTAGGTATTCTTCATACTGGCCGCTATCAAATAAAGGCTGAGCCGCTAGGCCTTTCGCGATCAACTCTTTAGAGAGCACCTTCTCGGCATCCTCTTGCAGCAAGGCCTCGTTTACCTGCGGCGCATCCATGTGGGCATCGTTCTTGGCGATAATGTTCGATACACGCTTGTTGGCGGCGGCCAGTGCCTGCGCGCTGTCGAGCTTGTAGAAAGCATTTACGGCTTGCACACGCTGGTTGATGTCCTTGGGTTGGGTGATGCCCTTGGCCCTAACGGCTTGGAAAACCACGGCGGGAATATTTTCATCCTGATACCAAGCGCTAAAGCGGTCGAGCATGTACTCGCTTAGTTTTGATTTGGTTTCTGCTTTTAGTTCGATCGGCCAGTCGTTGTCTATGGCCCAGTCGATTAGCTCGGATAAATCCAGCTTGAGGTCTTTCTCGACCAATAAACGTAACACGCCCACCGAGGCACGACGCAGGGCGAACGGGTCTTTGCCCCCTGTCGGTATTTGCCCAAGGCCAAACAAGCCCACTAGGCTGTCGAGGCGGTCGGCGAGGGCGAGGGCTAGGCCGGTGACGGTGGCGGGTAATACATCGCCCGAGAAAGCCGGTTTGTATTGCTCAACCATGGCCGCACAGACGTCTTGGTGCTCACCATCTTGCTGCGCATAATAAGAACCGGCGATGCCTTGTAGGTCGGAGAATTCGTTGACCATGTTGGACAGTAAATCGGTTTTACATAATAGCGCGGCCCGTGCGGCCAGTTTGTCATCCCCGCCCATGGCGGCAGAAATTTTTGCCGCCAGCGTCTGCAAGCGTTGTGATTTGTCTTTGAGGGTGCCGAGTTTTTGTACCCACACCACAGTGGATAACTTTTCGACGCGGCTCTCTAGGGTTTGCTTGAGGTCGGTATCCCAGAAAAATTTGGCATCGGCCAAACGGGGGCGAATGACTTTTTCGTTGCCGTGAATGACCTGCTGCGGATCTTTGGATTCAATATTACAAATGGTGATGAAGTTAGGCATTAACTTGCCGTTTTTATCTTCCACATGGAAATATTTCTGGTGCTCTTTCATGGAGGAGATCAGCGCCTCACTGGGCACATCTAAAAACAGCGCATCGAAGTTACCGGCTAGGGCGGTGGGCCATTCGTTTAACGAGGTCACTTCATCCAGTAGGTCTTCATCGATCACCGCCACGCCTCCCAGCTTCTCGCCGGCGGCGATGACTTGACGGCGAATGAGCTCTTTACGCTCGTGGTAGTCGGCCAGTACTTTGCCTTGCTCTTTAAGAGTGTCTTCATAGGCGGCGGGGCTAGTGATCACAATCTCACGGTTGGCGTGGAAACGGTGGCCCTTGGTGAAGTAGTTGGACTTAATGCCCAGAATATTGGCTTCTATGACCTTGCTGTCCAGCAACATTAAGACCCAGTGTACCGGGCGCACAAATTCGATGCGGCTGCTGCCCCAACGCATGCGTTTGGCGATGGGCAACTTGGCGAGTGCATCGCTGACCGCCACCGGCAATTCGCTGGTGGCGTTTGCTCCGGCGACATCCTGTGCGTAATAAAGGCGCTCGCCTTTCTCATCTGTGACGCGCCCTACCTGTTCAAATTCGATGCCGTTGGCGCGGGCAAAACCCAGGGCAGCCTTAGTGGGCTTACCTTTTTCATCAAATGCGACCTTAGCGTAAGGCCCTAACTTTTCTACCTTGCTGGATTTGCCTTGGCTCTGTAGGCCGTGAATGCGTAAGGCTAAACGGCGCGGGGCGGCAAATAACTTGCTGCTTGCAAAAGACAGCTCCTTGCCTTTTAGATGAGCCTCGATGCCGGCCTGAAAAGCCTTGGCCAAAGTGTTGAGAGCCTTGGGTGGTAATTCTTCGGTGCCAATCTCAACCAGAAAATCTTGGGTAGATAATTGAGTGCTCATTATTTGGCTCCCTTCTTGGCGGCTTTAGCCGCTTTTTTGGCGGCCGCTTTGGCGGCGGCCTTATCTTCGGCATCGGCCAAAGCCAATACTTCATCACGTAACGGCGCAGGCGCGAGCGGGAATTTTAAACTACGGCGGCTCTGGAAATACGACATGGCCACCTGACGCGACAGGGTACGCACGCGCAAGATATAACCCTGGCGCTCGGTCACCGAGATGGCTTGGCGGGCATCCAGCATGTTAAAGGCGTGAGAGGCCTTCAGCACCTTCTCATAGGCAGGCAGAGGTAAGCCTGACTCAATGAGGCGCGCGCAGTCTTTTTCGTGTTGGTCGAATGCTTGAAAGAGGAAATCCACATCGGCATGCTCGAAGTTGTAGGCCGACATCTCCACCTCGTTTTGGTGGAAAACATCGCCATAGGTGACTTTAGAGCCATCAGGGCCATAGCTCCACACTAGGTCGAAGATGCTGTCTACCTCTTGCAGATACATGGCGATGCGCTCTAGGCCATAGGTGATCTCGCCGGTGACGGGGTAGCATTCGAGGCCGCCCACCTGCTGAAAGTAGGTGAATTGGGTCACTTCCATGCCGTTTAACCATACTTCCCAACCCAGGCCCCAGGCACCCAGTGTGGGGCTCTCCCAGTTGTCTTCCACGAAGCGGACATCGTGTACGTCTGTGTCTATGCCGATGAGTTTAAGGCTTTGCAGGTATTTATCCTGAATGTCGATGGGGGCGGGCTTCATGGCCACCTGAAACTGGTAGTAGTGCTGCAAGCGGTTAGGGTTTTCACCATAACGGCCATCTGTGGGGCGGCGACAAGGCTGCACGTAGGCGGCATTCCAGGTCTCTGGGCCGATGGCGCGTAAGAACGTCGAGGTGTGAAAGGTGCCCGCTCCCACTTCCATGTCGACCGGCTGGTTAATCACGCAGCCTTGTTTGGCCCAGTAATTTTGCAGGGTGGCGATGAGTCCTTGGAATGTTTTTACGTCGTACGCTGGTTCTGACAATGTGGCCTGCCTTGGATTCTAATGGCCCCGTGTATTAACAGTGGCGCATTACAAAAAATTGAAATGGAAAAAGGGCAGATTATACGGGGCCAACGGCGCTTAAGCCAGTTTGGCAAGACGGCCAAACGCCCATCTTGGGTTTCGCAAGATGATCAACAGGTTCGCAGAGTGGTTATAAAGTGACACCGTGGAGGTGCTAAAGAGGGCGTCTTTAATGGAGTTTAAGCCGGCCGGCACCGTTAGAAAACAGGGCCTGTCGGCTTAAATTGGCAGTCTTTACTAATACGCACCATCAGCAGGCTGATGGTGCGTCAGTAAACTACTTGGCGGTTAGCTTTACCAATAATTCGGTATAACCTTTCACGAAGTTTGACTTAACATAGGTAGGGTCCTGCACGACTTCGATACTATCGAAACGCTTCAAGATCTCTTCCCAGGTGATGCGGATCTGCATCTCAGCCAGACGGTTACCCATGCAGCGGTGAATACCAAAACCAAACGAAAGGTGATGGCGAGCCTTAGCACGGTCGACGATGAAGTCATCTGGGTTAGGGATGACACGCTCGTCACGGTTACCCGAGGCATACCACATGACAACCTTGTCGCCTTTCTTGATGGTTTTACCGTTTAGCTCCACATCTTCCGTAGCAATACGACGCATGTGAGCTAAGGGTGTCTGCCAGCGAATGATCTCAGACACCATGTTTGGAATCAGGCTTGGGTTATTCTTGAGCTTGTCGAATTCACCTGGATTCTTATTGAGCGCCACAACACCACCGGTGATTGAATTTCGCGTGGTGTCGTTACCACCCACAATCAACAGCATGATGTTGCCCAAGAATTCCATGGGTCTATCGGCCATGTCTTTGGTTTTTTCGCTGTTTTGCAATAGGCTAATTAGGTCGAACTTGCCCGCTCTTTCTTCGTCGCTGAGGCTCGCTCTTTCTTGCCAAATCTCATTGAAGCGCTGGAAACAGGCCTGCAAGCCCGCATTACGCTCCTCTACGGTGACATCGCCACCGGAAATTTCTGGCAAACCAACGGCTAGGTCAGACCAGTAGGGCAGTTTACGACGCTCTTCCTGTGGGAAGTCGAATAAGGTGGCCAGCATCTGGCCAGTTAATTCGATGGATACCTTGTCTACCCAATCGAAGGTTTCGCCAACGGGTAGGTCATCGAGGATGGCAGAAACACGCTCGCGGATGAGGGATTCCATGTCCGCTAGGTTTCTAGGGGCCACCACAGGCTGTGCGGCCACACGCTGTTCATCGTGGCGTGGGTTGTCCATGGCGATGAACATCTCCAGCGGTAGCTCATCGGTCATGTCGCCAATGAGGATACTGGGCTCAGACGAAAACAATTCATGGTGCTTATCTACAAATTGAATGTCTTCGAAACGAGTGATGGACCAAAATGGGCCAAAAGGGCTTTCTTTCTGAAAGTGAACTGGGTCTTCGTTACGCAGTCTCTCGAAATAGCTTTCCCACGCGGTGCCGTGTTGGAATATGCGAGAGTCGCTCACATCTATGCTGTCAAGTGCAAGGCTGTAAGGGTCGAGTGTCAGGTCTTCTAGTTTAGGCATGCTCATAGTATTTGTTTCCTTTGGTTACATTTGAAATTCAGGCAGGGTTACTTCCATACCATCCAAATCACCATTCAAAACAACCTGACAAGCGAGTCTTGATCCGTCTTGTTTATCGGGTGTCATACCAATTAAGGCGTCTTCTTCGCCATTGGCTTGTGCTAGCTTATTAGCCCAGTCTGCTGCAACGATCACATGGCAGGTGCCACAGGCGCAATCACCGCCGCAGTCGCCATCGATACCAGGTACCATGTTATTCATGGCGACATCCATTAAAGATTCACCCTCTGTGCCGGTTACTTCGTGTACGGCTCCAGAGTGTTCTTTAAAAATAATTTTTATCATTTTGATACCTCGTAAACGGCTGATTTTCGATATTAGCCCGAATGATGCACGAAAGAAGGCAAGTTCCGCTTAGCTTTTTACTAGGACATATTCTACCAAAAGATAGTACTAGAAAAGCAAGTTGCAACTTACGACGAGCAATTCTACTCAAAAAACATGGGTTTTTCAATGATTAGGCGAGCATCTACTTAGCAGTAAGTTTTACCAGTAACTCGGTATAACCCTTCACAAAATTAGATTTTACATAGCTCGGTTCCTTCATGACCTCGATTTTTTCGAAGCGCTTCAAGATCTCTTCCCAGGTGATGCGTATTTGCATCTCAGCTAAACGGTTGCCCATGCAGCGATGAATACCAAAGCCAAACGATAGGTGGTGGCGAGCCTTAGGGCGGTCGACAATAAAGGCATCTGGGTTGTCGATGACACGCTCATCACGATTACCCGAGGCGTACCACATGACCACTTTATCGCCTTTCTTGATGGTCTTACCCCCTAGCTCAACATCCTGTGTGGCGATACGACGCATGTGCGACAAGGGGGTTTGCCAACGAATGATTTCGGGCACCATGTTGGGAATGAGGCCCGGGTTTTTCTTTATCTTTTCGAATTCATCTGGGTACTTATTGATGGCCAATATGCCCCCTGTGAGTGAGTTTCGAGTGGTATCGTTACCGCCCACAATCAACAGCATGATGTTGCCCAAAAACTCCATGGGCCTATCGACCATGTCTTTGGTCTTTTCGCTGTTTTGTAGCAGGCTAATCAGGTCGAATTTATCGGCTCTTTCGGCATCGCTTAATTTTGTTCGTTCTTCCCACAGTTCATTGAAACGCTGGAAACATTCTTGTAAGCCCGCGTTGCGTACCTCGTGGGTGCCATCACCCCCCGTGACTTCAGGTAAATCTAACGCGAGGTCAGACCAATAGGTTAACTTACGACGATCTTCTTGGGGGAAGTCGAATAGGGTGGCCAGCATCTGCCCTGTGAGCTCGATAGACACTTTATCTACCCAGTCGAAGGTTTCACCAATGGGCAGGCTGTCTAGGATGATGTCAACTCGTTCTTTTATTAGGGACTCCATCTCCGCTAAGTTTTTAGGGGCCACCACAGGCTGCGCCGCCACTCGTTGTTCATCGTGGCGCGGGTTGTCCATAGCGATGAACATCTCCAGCGGCAGCTCCTCGGTCATGTCACCTATAACCACGGCGGGCTCCGATGAAAATAATTCATGGTGCTTATCTACAAATTGAATGTCTTCGAAGCGGGTGATGGACCAGAACGGGCCAAAATCGCTTTCTTTTTGAAAGTGAATGGGGTCTTCATTGCGCAGTCGCTCGAAGTAGGCCTTCCATGCGGTGTGGTGCAAAAACATGCGAGAATCACTAACATCTATGCTGTCAAGTGGGACGCTATAGGGGTCGACTATAAAATCAGCGGTTAGAGGGGTGCTCATAGAATTTGTTTCCTTGTGGGCTGTGACTGCATTTGAGATTCAGGCTGGGTACTTTCACGCCATTCAAACCACCATTTAACGATACCCTCATGTGCGCCTGTTACTTTATGCCTAGCTAATTGATGCCTAACAAATGGCTAAACCCTGATCTTAGCCCGAGTATTTCACAAAAAAACGGGCGCCCTGGGTCTAGTCCTTTGTGGTGGGTTATCTACAAAAAGATAGCACTAGAAAACCAAATCGCAACTTGTGGTGGATTATTTAACGTAAAAATTATGGGCTATGAGGCGCACACAAGGCGTGGCCATTGACTGCGATTTACGGCTAAACCCCACTGGGTTCTGGTTTATGGCGCGCAGAAACATTATCATCTATAAGGCTATTTTCTTAATGCCATTAAAGAACCAGGGCAGCATTGTGAGCAATATCATGCATTCAATTGGAACGATGGGAAAGTTTGTAACGCCATGAGTGATGTTGATTACCTCATCGAAACCAAGATGCTACCGCCAAGTATCGGCCATGCGATTACTCGACGCTTAGCAGGCGAGCCTGTTAATAACTACGGTTTGACCCTAGTGTGCGCGCCTGCTGGCTACGGTAAGTCGGTGTACATGTCGCAGTTGTATGGCCATTATTCGAGCAATGGCAATCAGTGTGTGTGGTTGAGCCTCGACTCCGAAGACAACGAGCTGTCGCGCTTTCTCCGCTATCTATCTAAGGCGTTAGAAACCATAGATCAAGAGCTAACCTTTAAGGTGCTAGCCCACTTAGAGTCGGGGGATGTCAACAGCACAGAGACCCTAAAGCAACTGATCCTCGAGGTCTTAGCCACATGCGGTGACCTCTTTTACTTATTCATCGATGATTTTCATTATATTTCGGAATCAGAGATTCACGAATTAGTGAGGTGGATTTGTCACATCGACAGCACCAGAATTCGCGTCATCATCGGCAGTCGTGAAAAAGTGCCTTTCACCACCTCCGACTTGAAGCTGCGCAGAGAATATAAAGAAATTGGTTCAGACCGGCTCAAGTTTACCCTAGAAGAAGTGGCTACTGTGCTCAGCCATAGCCAGCCACTGGATATGCGCCCCGACCAACTAGAGGCGGTCTGGTCAAAGACCGAAGGTTGGCCCGCTGCGGTGCAGTTGGCGACCCTCTCCCTCGATGAAACCTTAAACTCAGATACCCTCATCGAATCCATATCCGGCTGCAATAGCAACCTAGTGGAATACCTCACCTCTTATATACTCACGCAGTTGAATGGCCAGCAGCGTAAGATCATGGTGGCGGCCGCGCAATTCGATCGCTTCTGTGGCGATTTATGTGAGCACCTAACCGGTGACGAGCAGGCAGCAGCTGTTATCGACACATTGGTCGAGTGCAACCTACTTATCGTGTCGTTAGATAGAGTGGGCAAGTGGTATCGCTTTCACTCGCTGTTAACCGAATATCTACTCGCCCGTCCCGAATTATCTAAAAATGGCTATGGGGTCGAGCTGCTGGCCAAGGGCGCGCTCTGGTTCAAAGACAATAACCACCTCGATGAAGGCATACAATACACATTACAGGCGGGTAACTATGAGCTGGCCGCGCAGTGGATCGCCAATTATGCCAAAACGGTGGTGCAGCACAGGGGCGAGCACAGCAATCTCTTGTCTTGGATTAGCAAATTACCGCTCACTATTATCGATGCTAGGCCTAAACTGAGGGTGTTTCGTGCCTGGTCCCTCGCCTTTACCCATCGTTATAAAGAGGCATTGCTCGACCTTGAGATCGTGCAGGCGTCTACCTTGACCGCCACCAATCCAGATAGCGAACAATTGAATTGCTCGTTAGAGCTCATTCGCTGTGTCATCTGGTGGCTGCAAGACAAGGCCCATGAGGCCAAGCAGGCCAGCGAGCATTGGCTTAATAATTGGCAGGGCATGGGCGGTTTTCAGGCCGCCACCGCCCACACTATCTTTGCCTATGCCTGTAAATGTACCTCAAATTTTGCCCTGTGCGCACAGCATATCAATGCCTGCGAGCACCTGCCGAGCACGGATCAATCCGCTTATATCAATGCCTGGTCCTCCATTATCATGACTATTTCATTGGCCAAGCAGGGGCGTCATAGCGAAGCCATTCCCTATTGTGAACAAGCTAGGCAGGATGCCACTAAAAATTTGGGTAGCCGCGCCCATGTGAGCAACATGCTGTCGGCATTACTGGCTGCCATGTTGTACGAGCGCAACGACTTAACTCGGGCCAGCACCCTCATCGAAGAAAGTTTTTATTATGTGAAGGAGCAAGGCTCCGCCGATTCGCTGCTGGCTGCCTACTTAGTGAAGGCGCGCCTGAAGATGATAGCGGGGCAGAGTGAGGAAGGTTTAGTCGTATTGCGGGAGGGGCAGTCCTTGGGTCTCGCCCGTGATTTTCCGCGGGTGGCGCTCACTCTATTGGCCGAAGAAGTATTGTACAGCCTGCGCCTAGGAAGGGTGGAGTCGGCGCGTAACCTCATCGAGCAACACGGCCTCTTCGAGCAACCCTCAGAGGGCGTGGGCGCTCGTTGGGTTTCGGCGTTGTCCGATCCACTGCGCCTAAGGGTTTTCATCTGTGAAGGTTCGCAGTTAGATGCTCCATTGTCTCTGCTGTCTTCCTCCATTCACAGGGCTCGAAGTCTAGGGCAGAGAAGAAGGGTGGTAGAGCTGTTAATTCTTAAGGTGCTGGCGCTGGTTAAAAAGGGTGAGCAGGGTGAATCACTACGTGCCTTGAGCAATGCCCTGATCAAGGCATCCGAACAGGGTTATGTGCGGATATTCTTGGATGAAGGCGAGCATATCAAGCAATTGCTTATAGAAATGGTGAAGCGTGGGGCGTTGGCGCGGCTGGGCATAGACCCCCAGTTTTTGGCGGCAATCATGACGGGTTTTGCCATCGAGTATAATGCGGCGAATAAGGCCGACGACGCAGAAAGCGAGGAATTATGTCAGCTGCTGCTCGAAAAAATTACCGACAAAGAGTTAAGTATTTTGAAGTTATTGGCGGAAGGCATGAGTAATAAAGCGTTGGCATCGACACTCTTCATCACCGAGGGGACGGTTAAGTGGCATCTACACAACATTTATACCAAGTTTGATGTGCGTAATCGCTCCGAGGCGATATCTATAGCCAGAAAATTGGCCATCGTTTGTTA